>JBOICE010000145.1:0-6664 GCA_050739815.1 Pseudomonas sp.
GTGCTGATGTCCTACGTCGGCGTCAGTCCACGCGGCATGCAACAGCAGCACAAGCGCAGCAACTCCTCCTGGCCGATCTTCCGCCGTGTATCGGCGGTGGTCGAGCCGCGAGTGGCGTTGCCGCTGATCGCGCTCAGCGTGGTCCTGCTCGGCGTCGGCTATTACGCCCGTCAGGACCTGAAGATCGGCGACCTCGACAAGGGCGCGCCGGAGTTCCGCCCCGAGGCACGCTACAACCAGGACAACGCCTACCTGCTCAAGCACTACAGCACCAGTACCGACGTGTATGTGGTGATGTTCAAGACCCCGCAGGAGCAGTGCTCGCGCTTCGCCGCCGCCGACCTGGCCAACCAGTTCGAGCAGACCCTGCGCGAAGTGGAAGGCGTCGAGTCGGTGGCCTCACTGTACAAGACCATGCGCTTCAGCATCCTCGCGCGTAACGAAGGCAACCCCAAGTGGGCCGAGTTCTCCCGCGACCAGTATGTGATGAACAACGCCCGCGCCGGCGCTGCCGCCGAGTTCGTCGACCCGGACTGCAGCGTGGCGCCGATCAGCCTGTACCTGAGCGACCACAAGGCCGAGACCCTGACCCGCGTGGTCAACGCCGTCGAGGCCTTCAGCAAGCAGTACGCCACCGGCGACTTCCAGATCCTCCAGGCGGCCGGCAACGCCGGCATCGAGGCGGCCACCAACATGGTCATCGAACACTCCGAGAAGCTGATGCTGATCCTGGTGTTCGTGATCATCTCGCTGGTGGTGCTGTGGGAATTCCGCTCGCTCAAGGTGACCATCGCCCTGATGGCGCCGCTGTACCTGTCCACCGTGCTGTGCGAGGCGGTGATGGCGCAGATGGGCCTCGGCGTGAAGATCGCCACGCTGCCGGTGATCGCCCTCGGCGTCGGTATCGGCGTCGATTACGGCATCTACCTGTACAGCCGCATGGAAGGCTTCCTGCACCAGGGCCTGAAGTTCCGCGCGGCGTTCTTCGAAGCATTGAAGACCACCGGCACCTCGGTGGCCTTCACCGGCATCACCCTGGCCATGGGTGTGGCGACCTGGTCGTTCTCGGCGCTCAAGTTCCAGGCCGATATGGGCCTGCTGCTGGTGCTGCTGTTCATCTGGAACATGGTCGGTGCCTTGCTGCTGCTGCCGGCCATCGCCTCCATGTTGATCTGCAACAAGGAAACGCGCTGAACCGGTCCTCCCCGGTGCCTGGTCCGATCGGGCGCCTGGGGAGGGTGACCGGCCCTACTGGCCGGGTGACAAACGTGTCTAGAACGGTCGGTACAAGGCTGTATTCGCGTGCTGGCGAACTTTGCCTCTCCGAGACTCCTGTGCCAGACTGCGCCCGGCTTTCCTCCATCGCATGCTTAAGGACTCGACCATGCAGATTCTCCGAAATGCCTTTCTTGGCCTGAGCCTGGGGCTGTCCGCCCTGGGTGTCGTTCAGGCTGCCGAACGCCCGAACGTCGTTGTCATCATGGTTGATGACATGGCCCCCATGGATGTCTCGGCTTATAACCGCGGGCTGGGTGCTGTGACCACGCCGAATATCGACCGGCTTGCCCAGGAAGGGATGATGGTCTCCGACTACTATGCCCAGCCCAGCTGCACGGCAGGTAGGGCGGCCTTTATCACCGGTCAGTACCCGATTCGCACGGGGCTCACGGCCGTCGGACAGCCCGGCGCCAAGGTGGGGATCCAAGATACCGACGTCACCCTCGCGCAGCTGTTGAAAGCCGAGGGCTATGCAACGGGCATGTTCGGCAAGTCACATATCGGTGACCGCAACGAGTACCTGCCGACCTTGCATGGCTTCGATGAGTTCTATGGCTTCCTCTATCACCTGAATGTGATGGAGATCGCGGAAATGACCAACTTCCCGAAAGACCCGAAGTTTCCAGGAATTCCGCGCAACATGATCCACGCGGTGGCCACTGCAGCCGACGACGCCACTGTCGATCCACACTGGGGCAAGGTGGGCAAGCAGAAGATCACCGACGAAGGCCCGCTGACCATCGAGCGGATGAAGACCATCGATGACACCTTCACCGACCTGTCGATCGACTGGGTCAAGAAGCAGAAGGCCGCCGATAAGCCGTTCTTCCTCTGGTACAACCCGTCGCGGATGCATCAGAAGATCCACGTCAGCAAGGAGTGGCTCGGCAAGAGCGGGCACACCGAGTACACCGATGCTGTCATGCAGCTCGATCACCTGGTCGGCAAGCTGCTGGATACCCTGGACAAGGAAGGCCTGACGGACAACACCATCGTGCTGTTCACCTCCGACAACGGCGTCAACCTCTCTCACTGGCCTGACTCGGGCGCAGCGTCCTTCCGTGGCGAGAAGGGGCTGACCTGGGACGGCGGCTTCCGTGTGCCGATGCTGGTGCGCTGGCCCGGGCAGATCAAGGCCAATACCTGGACCGGCGAGTTCATGACCTCCGAGGACTGGGTGCCGACCCTGCTGGCGGCGGTTGGCAAGGCGGACGTCAAGGAGCAACTGCTCAAGGGGATGAAGGTCGGCGACCAGACGTTCAAGAACCACCTCGACGGTTACAACCAGCTGGACATGCTGACCAAGGCGGACGGCAAGTCCAAGCGCCATGAGTTCTTCTACTACGCCGAAACCAACCTGAGTGCAGTGCGTGTCGATCAGTGGAAGATCCACACCGCGATCAAGGACAAGTGGATGGAGGCTGCCAAGCCGATCCCCGGCGGTCTGGTCATCGACATCAAGGTCGATCCCTACGAGCGCTCCCCGGAGGCGGGTGATCACTTCCGCTGGCAGCAGCAGCGCAGCTGGATCATTCCCATCGTCGCACCCTACATGCAGCAGTTCACCCAGAGCATGAAGGACTATCCGCCGTCGCAGAAGGGCGCGGGCGGCATCGGCATGGCGTCGATGATGAACTAGCTGCAAGCGCACGCCACCGGTTCGCTTTCCTCCAAATAACCACGTCATGTCGCGAACGCCCCCAGTGGGGCGTTCGTCAATGAGATGGAGATCTTCATGCTCGTTCAAACTTCGTGGCTGCGCACGGCGCTGGCTGCATGCCTCATGGGCCTGAGCCTCGCTGCGCAGCCTTCCTTCGCGCAGGGCGAACCTGACGCGCTGCTGACCATGCCAACCAGCCAGGCAAACATCGTTGCCGGACTCGAGGCAGACGCCTACGCGAATGGCATAAACGCCTATGTCTGGGGCTACCCGCTGCTGCGCATGGAGCGCGTGATGCGCGAATACACCGACGTACCGAACCCCAAGCCGGCGACCAGCTACCGTGCGCCGCTCAACCAGCTCGGCTGGGCCGCCGAGCTGGCCTCGCCGGCGGCCAAGGACATGCCCACGGCCAACAATGACACCCTCTACCTGAGTTCGGTGGTCAGGCTCGACGAGCCCTATGTGCTGCACGTGCCAGACACCGCTGACCGCTACTACGTGGTCGATGTGTTCAACATGTGGCAGGAGCTGGAGCACTATATCGGCCGCCGCACCACCGGCACCCAACCGGGGGATTACGCCCTGGTGCCACCGGGCTGGCAGGGCGAGCTGCCACAAGGGCTCAAGCGCCTGGACGTGACCACCAGCAAGGTCTGGTTGTGGGGGCGTCTGCGGGTGATGCAGGGCGAAGACATGGCGCCGCTGCATGCCTTGCAGAAGCAGTTCACGCTGCGCCCGTTGTCGCAGATGCAGAACCAGAACTACCAGCCCAAAGCCGAACGACTTGCGCCGCTGCCGGCCATGGGCGACGACGGTCTGGGCTTCTATCGCCAGCTGGCGGCCGTGCTCAAGGACAATCCCGTCCCCGCGCGCGACCAGGCGCTATTCGGCCAGTTCGCCCGTTTTGGCCTGACCGCCAAGGGCTTCGATCCTTCGAAACTGCCTGCACCGCAAAAGGCTGGGTTGACCCGGGCCCTGGCCGATGGCCCGAAGGTCGCCGTGTCCGCATTGGCCACTGCAGCGGTGCAGCGCAGTGGCTGGGCCTGGGCCACGGGGCTCGATGCCTTCGGTGCCAACTACCCGCTGCGTGCCTTGGTTACCGGGCCGTACCTGGGCGGGCAGGGCGAGAAGGAGGCGATGTATCCGCTGCGCTCCACCGATGCCAAGGGCGAGCAGCTCAGTGGTGCGCGCAACTACGTGATCCGCTTCAAGAGCGCGCCGCCCGTCGACGCCTTCTGGTCCCTGACGGTCTACAACGCCGTCGACAAGATGCTGGTCGACAACCCGATCGCCCGCTACAAGCTCGGCTCCGACACTCAAGGCCTCAAATTGCGCGCCGATGGGTCCTTCGACGTGCTCTTGCAAGCCGACAAACCCTCGGGTGAATTCGCGGCCAACTGGCTGCCGACCCCCAAGGGGCCGTTCTACATGATCCTGCGTCTGTACCAGCCCAAGGGCGAGGTACTGGAAGGGCGCTACGAGTTGCCCCAGGTCGAACCTGTTCAATGAATCCAGGAAGGAAAACCCCCATGAGATTGAGCCTTCTCGCGCTGGCCACCGCCGGCCTGCTTGCAACAGCATCCGTCATGGCCGCTGAGCCCGTGGCGCCTTCCGGTCCGGTTCCCGGCACCGTGATGACCGCCGGCTACGCCCAGGCGGTGGCCAAGTTCGCCTATGCCTGGGGCTGGCCGCTGGTCAACATGCAGAGTCGCCGCATGATGTACGAGCAGGTGCCGGTGATCGGCCTGCTCGGGCCGACCCCGGTCGCGCCACTCAACCAGTTGGCCATGCTGGCCGATTACATCGCCCCCGACATCCGCATCGTCGCGCACCCCAATCAGGACGTGGTCTACGGCTTCGGCGCCCTGGCGCTCGACAAGGAACCCGTGGTGCTGCAGGTGCCCGACTTCGGCGATCGCTTCTGGATGTACGAGCTGGCCGACCAACGCACCGACAGCTTCGCCCAAGTTGCCAAGATCTATGGCACCAAGCCGGGCTTCTATCTGATCGTCGGCCCCGACTGGAAAGGCGAGGCGCCCGCTGGCGTGAATGCGGTGCTGCGTTCGCCGACCAACACCGGTGTGGTGATTCCGCGAGTGTTCATGGCCGATACGGCTGAGGATCGTGCGGCGATCCAGCCGCTGATCAACCAGATCACCCTGTACCCCCTGTCGAAATTCACCGGCAAGCTGCAGACGGTCGACTGGAAGGCGCTGCCCAAACTGCCGCTGCCGAAGGCTGCGGCCGACAAGCCCGCGGGTGAAACCAAATGGGTAGTGCCGGAACGGTTCTTCGCCCAGCTGAAACAGGTATTGGCCGAGGTGCCGCCGCTGCCGGGCGAGGAGTCGCTCTATGCACAGTTCCGTGCCTTGATCGCCGCCGGCGAAGCCGACCCGGCCATCGCCAAGCTGCTGCAGGAGACCGCCGTGGCGAGCGAAAAGGAGCTGGTCGACCCGCTCTTCTACCTTAACAACAACGGGGTGAAGATCGCCAACGGCTGGAACCGCCCCTTCAACAATGCGGCCTTTGGCACCGACTACCTGACGCGGCTGGCAATTGCCAAATCCAACATCTTCGAGAACCACAAGGGCGAAACCGCCTACCTGTTCCGCGAGGAAGATGGCAAAGGTCAGCGCCTGAGCGGCAAGCACGCCTATACCCTGACCTTCCCTTCAGGACAGACGCCGCCGGTCTCGGGTTTCTGGTCGCTGACCATGTACGACAAGTACCACTTCTTCGCGCCCAACGAGATCAAACGCTACTCGACCGGCACCAAGAACAAGGACCTGAAGTACAACGCCGACGGCTCGTTGACGATCTACATCCAGCATCAGCGGCCATCCTCAGACAAACTGGGTAACTGGCTGCCGACGCCGGCCGACGAGTTCGCGATGACGATCCGTGCCTACGGTCCATCGGAGGCGGTCATCAAGGGGGATTGGACGCCGCCGGCGCTTGTATCTGGGCAACCCCAATGACGGAAGCGGCCATCGGTGAATAGCCAGGCCAAATTTACTGCAAGGAGCATTCGCAATGACCTGGCTGGTTCGCCGCACACTGCTGGTCGGCCTCTGTAGCCTGACAACGGGCTTTGCTTGGAGCGACTCCAAGCAGAGCCTGGAGCAGGCCGCCAACGACCCCACGGCTTCGCTGATGTCGGTCCAACTTGAGCAGCGCTACACCGGCGACTACTACCAGCTGGATGACGAGAGCGCCAATGCCACCCGGCTGCGCGTGGCGATGCCGTTCCAAACCGGCGAGCTGAAGCACATTGCCCGCTTCACTGTGGATCACACCAGTTCATCCCCGGCTGGCAAGAGTGGTTGGGGTGACCTGACCCTCTTCGATCTGCTGGTTCGCGACGAAAGTTGGGGACGCTGGGGGGTAGGGCTGGTGATGTTGCTGCCCACCGCCACCGACGATGCGCTGGGTAACGAGAAGTGGGCCGTCGGCCCGGCCATAGGTTTCGTCAAACAGGAGGACAAGGCGCTGTTCGGGCTGTTCAACCAGAACCTGTTCACTGTGGCGGGTGATGATGACCGTGAGGACGTGAACGTCAGCATCCTGCAGCCTATCGTCAACCTCAAGCTACCGGACAAGTGGTTTATCGGTTCCTCGGAGATGAACATCACTTACGACTGGCGGGAAAACGACTGGACCAGCCTGCCGCTAGGGTTCAAGGCTGGCAAGCTGATACGCCTGGGTGAGCGCGGGGTACCGATA
>JBOICE010000146.1:0-11591 GCA_050739815.1 Pseudomonas sp.
GCAGGGCTTGTCGGCCTGCACCACAGGCCGGATATAAGACTGCTCCTACCTACACGCCAACATGATTACCGATTGAGCTCCGGGAGGCGTCCATATAAGAGTTTCCTTAGTGGTTTGTCCGAGTTGAAATTGATCCGACGTTTGCCCTCAAAGTTGAGCCGGGCATAGAAGGTGCCGAGACCCGGAATCCGCAGGCGGTCGTCATCCCATAGCGCGTCAACTATGGAGCTGAGCACCGCTTCCAGCATCTGCTCAGCCTTCGCCGGGTGGATACCAGCCTTGGCCGCGATGCGGTTCACCAGCTCTGTCTTGAGCATGGTTACCTCCTTCTCCGAAGATCGTTAGCTTCATGTGGTTTGTCCACGCCATCGCGCAGCTTGAACCTAGCGGCTCAGCGACGTGCCGAAAGACCACTAAAAGTGGCGCACCGGCACTTCGGTGGTAATCGTTAAGGACGACATGCCTGCCGCAAGACCTGATTTTTCATCAGAATAGACCAGAAGTGGGGTCGCGATAGGAATGGCAGTTGCCTGCCCCCCCTCGCAGAGATCCGTACGTGCGGAACTACCGCAACCAGGCTGGCTAGCCCAAGCAAGGCCGCTACCTGGCCTACCAGGATCAAGACATCCTAGGGCGAGATCAGCAGAACCTCCGGGTAGGTGATCGCTCGACCATAGCGCGGCCTCCTTGCCATGGCGACCTGTCCACTTTTCGCATGTAAACAAAGCGGACAGATCATCCCCTTCAAACGATGGATGCGGTACTTAGGCACGCTATCCATGCCCATGCCATGCTCGACTATCGACGCATTCCCATCCGTACGCTTCGAACCCCCTCGGGTTTCATTCGCAGTTGCTGATCATCCTTAACCAGGTAGCACATCGCGTAGTGGACATGACGTCGAGCATTCAAATCGTCTCGTCGTACGACGCCGAGAGCGCACCGCTCACCATACTGTTCCTTGTCATGGTTGCAGCTGTTGAAGCAGCCCTGCCCACGGGTAATGCACTCCCACAACTCGCCAATCAGCTGCGCCTTATAGACATCCCTCCGCACTTTATTGCCGTTGAAGAAGAAGGCCGCATGGATGTGGTAGCCCCTGTCCTCCCCCTGCTCGACGCTGCAGATGTAACCCGTCACGTGGTCGAAGATCGGATTGCGCTCACGCTCAGCGATCAGCCTGTCCAGATCGTCGAATACGTGCTCGACACGTAGCCTGGCCTGAGCCTCCTGGCGGTAGTACAGATCGACTCTGACCACTACAGTCCGGGCGTAACGATCAAGCACTGCGTCAGCGTAATCGGTGACTCTGCCTTCCTGCTGCCTGGCCTGATAGCGGCGATCATCCTTCTTGCGGCGATACCACGGTTGACGAATCAGCTTACGGATCCTGACCACCAAGACGTTCATGCTCCGGTGAGAGTCTAAGTATGCCGTACCCTCTTCGTTCAAGCAGACAGGACCAGCAGGGCCACGTTCCAACCCGATGTCCTGACAGGCCTCCCAGAACGCTTGCAGGTGTTCGCTGTAGCGGTATTGGGTGCGGTCATCGAACAGGTCGACCATCTGCTGGAGGTGGTCGAAGTACCGAGAGAGCCTAGTCGGTTCATGCCGGTCATACCCATAGCGTGCATGCCTAAACCTGAAGACGGGTGTGTCATGCTGCTCGACGGCTCGGACGAGTCGTTCGATCTGGATGGCGATATCGGACTGGGAACGGTGGGTGTAGGCGTGGCGCTTGGTCATGGTGGTGTACCTGGTTGGTTGTTCGCATACCAGATACGGGTTGTGTACTTTTTAACCGACGACCTATCCCAGCCTCGGTAGCGTGGGCTGTGTAGGTCGTAGTTATTGACTACCGGAATGGTTATTGATTGGCAGGTGAGTACTGTCTATTGGCTATATAACTAGAACCAGCCAGGCTCGGGTGAACTGTCCCGGCCAGACAAGGCAATGAGGAGCAACATTGCCTTGTCTGCCGAGAGATTTGCCGAACAGCCTGCTGAGGGAGTTAGCTGAGGGCGCCTACTGCACTCAGCCGGCATAAACGCCATGACCGGCAGCAAACCGATCATGGCGCATCATGCTTAAGCGTCAGTCCTAATCACTTCTACAGCCGGGGTCACGCTGCCCCCCTCCAGCCAAATCGCGCTCCTCGACCCTGGCCAGGATCCAGTCGTGAACTTCGCTTTCCAGCCAACCGACGCAGCGGCCCCCCAGGGGAATCGGCTTGGGGAAAGTTCCTTCGGCGATGTACTTGTAGATAGTTGACCCGGCCAGGCCGGTCGAGTCGATGACTTCTTTCAGGCGGATGATCCTCATGAACGGGCTCCTCGTATTCGTTCAGAGGATTGGCGGAGTTTGTAATAAAATACGTACGCAGAAATCTCGCGCGCCTTCACCCCCTACTGCGCCATTCATTCGCGCCTAGGAACATCGCCATCCTGGTCATCCGCACCTTCAACGCCTCCAAGCTGGTGTCGGTGTGGGGCGACTGGTCGGTGAAGTGGTATGTGGATCTCCTGGACAACACCCAACTGATGAACTCGGTGGGCCGTTCCCTGGAAATCGCCCTCTATACCGCTGTCGCTGCGGTGGCGCTGGGTACCCTGGCCGCCTTCTCGCTGACCCGCATCCCGCGCTTTCGTGGCCGCACCCTGTTCAGCGGCATGGTCACCGCGCCGCTGGTAATGCCCGAGGTGATCACCGGTCTGTCGCTGCTGCTGCTCTTCGTGGCCATGGCGCAATTGATCGGCTGGCCCCAGGAGCGTGGCATCGTCACCATCTGGATCGCCCACACCACCTTCTGCTCGGCCTACGTGGCCATCGCGGTGTCGGCACGGCTGCGTGAACTGGACCTGTCCATAGAATAGGCGGCCATGGACCTGGGCGCGCGGCCGTGGAAGGTGTTCCTGCTGATCACCATCCCGATGATCGCGCCGTCTCTGGCGGCGGGCGGCATGATGTCCTTCGCCCTGTCCCTGGACGACCTGGTGCTGGCGAGCTTCGTCTCCGGTCCCGGTTCCACCACCCTGCCGATGGAGGTCTTCTCCGCCGTGCGCCTGGGCGTGAAACCGGAGATCAACGCCGTAGCCAGCCTGATCCTGCTGACCGTCTCGCTGTTCACCTTCTTCGCCTGGTTCTTCACCCGCCAGGCCGAGGGACGTCGCAAGCGGGCCATCCAGCAGGCGATGGAGACCATGGCCGAGGAGGCCTCCGCCTCCACCTGGAAGCCGACCTCTACCCAGGCCGCGTGATCCGGCGCAGCAAAGGGCTAAGGCCATCCTCGGGGTGGCTTTTTTCGTTTTCACCTTAAGCTCCGAGCACCTCGCGATCGAGGTTGGCAACTACACCACGTCCCTCAAGCTTCCACAGCCGTTCAGACCATGCGTTCCCTGGCCGTCGATTCAACCCAGACCAGCCGTTTCAGCGGTCAGAGTCTCGCCCCATCTACGTAGATGCTGTGGCATGCCCTTATCCCAGCGCTATCCGAGCCTCTAGGGACAACCTCACCAAGACTGCCTACCACAAAGACCAGCCTCGGATATACTTAACCATATAACGGCACGAAAAATGCCTAAAACCCTCTGAAACACTGACAAGCAAAGGAATATAGATTCCTAGAATATCCATAGATCACCAATAGATTTGCCCTTGAATTTCTATAGATTCCGCCTAGAATTCCAATAGAATAAATCTTAAATTAATAGCAGAAAACTTTTATTAACGTAGATTTGATAGATGCTAAATATTGATGATCGTACTGAGGGCAACGGGGCTGACGAACTCAGTCGGCTACTTCAAGACCCACACCAAAATAATCGCCATGACATCTGGCTTTGGCTTTGTCTGTACTGCCACGTGAAACTCGACCTGGACCGCAACACGTGCAATGGCGCCACCATGAGAGACGTCATAGCCCGCGCCCTGAGGCGCAACACTGACCTCATAGCGCTCATCCCTTCCGAGAAAGACCAGTATTTGGTCCCTGATGAGTGCTTCAGCTGGATCACCAAAGATGAGCGGCAGTATCACTGGCTACTGCCCGAAGTTGACGAGCTTACGGACAAGCGCTTTCCCCTGGACCTTGTGCACCTCACTGGACGGGGCCACATCATTGCCATGCTTGACGTTTGGCAGGTAGACATCGAAAAGAAGGCACGCGAGATAGAGCACCTTCACGAGTGCTGGCGTAGGCATACAGCCCGAGATAGTCAGCTCGAGTGGTTCGCTGACAAAAAAGAAGGCACCAAGCGCTGCGTATGCGCCTGGGAGTGGCTCCAGAAAAATCACCTACGGCCATTTTCAAGACAGCTCCCCATCAGCAACTACAAAGAACTGCTTATGTTCTTCGACCAAGCAAACCTCGGTGAAAACGAACAGAGAGCGATCATTCAGCAGATCAAAAGGCGATGGAGCCGCAAGCAATTCGACGAGCGCGCCATAGGCAAGAAACAGGTCAACGTCATGCTCGCGAAAACAGTGATTGCCCAGCTTGATGAACTGGCCAAGCGGCATGATCTGAAGCGAGCTCAAGTCCTAGAGACCCTGGTAAGAATGGAGGCTGACGCTAACGTGTACTTAGCCGAAGACCAGGAATCAACCTGTAGAGGCAGTGACCTGCACACACCGAGTCCAGGCAAGACAGATCCGCCCCACCGCGCGTAATCGACATTGCGATGCAGGGGCACCACACCTAGCCACCTAAGAAATCAAAATAGGGTACAAAACCGGGTACGTTAAATTGCGTTATTCGTGGGAAGAGCGACAGACGCTGACCTGGCAGCCAAGACTTACGGGCTAACGTCTAAGCGCTTGATCGCGCGCATAAAATTTCAAAGGTTAAGCTTGACAGCCAAGCCTTACCCGAGAATAATGCGCGCCACTCGGCTACGTAGCTCAGCTGGTTAGAGCATAGCATTCATAATGCTGGGGTCCGGGGTTCAAGTCCCTGCGTAGCCACCAAACAAAACAAGGGTTTAGCGAAAGCTAAACCCTTTTTTGTTGCCTGCAGTCCTTACACTGTTGCTGCAGCGCGTCCGCACTTAGCTCAAAATACCCATTCCAAAGCTGGCGCTGAGTGCCCTCTCGACAGATATGCATCTCCGAGATTCAGACACGCCCAGCCGAGCTGGCTGCGGCGGGCCGAAGCGAAATGCGAGCAGTGAAACCCCGGCATCATAATCACCAGTAAAGTGACTGAGCGCGGATATACCGAAGGTCGAATCAGGGTGGTGAAGATGGATAAGCGAACACGGCTAGAAAGCTTTAGCGCACGTGAAGATGACCTGAGAGAGTCGGATGAGCTGTATGGGATAGGCCAGACCGGCAGGCATCAGCCACGCCAACGCAATCTTGCATTGCAGATCGCATTGGGTATCTGGCTCGGTGGTACGGCCTTGATGATCACGTGGTTCATCTTGACCCTGCTCTTTGCCAACCTGGCTACGAATGTGCTGAACGGCAGCCTCTCGCCAAAATTCGGTAGCGCCTCCAGCCCGTCAAGCTTCCAGCCTGCGAGCACCTCTCGCCCGCAGTTAGCGCAGCGGGTCGAAATACGCCTGACCGACTCAACCCGTGTGGCAAGAGCGGTATGAAAGACCCCGTCTGAGCTCGATCAGCAGAGCCTTAGCGATCCAGATCAGCGAGTTTAATGGCCTGTGCAGCGGACGAGAGTCAAAAGGGTTTGGCGCTAGCCAAGCCCTTTTTCTTTGCCGACGAGTTAAAGCGCAGCCACTGCGCCGCAGGAACTGGTCATAGCCGGAAGTAGATGCACCCTGCCCGCACAGAAGCCTAGAGCACCACTGCCGCCTGGGCAGCGGCGCAATGCTCAGATTCACTCAATTCGCCAACCGTAAGCCTTAACTCTGGCCAAGCGGACGCAGGCGATACTGTGGCGGCAGTTGTTCCATGCCACTGACGGTAACGTTGAGGTTCTTCCAGCGGCCATCCTTGATGCCGTAGATACAGCCATGCACCGAGAGCGCCTGGCCACGATGCCAGGCGTTCTGCACGATGGTGGTATGGCTGACGTTGGCAACCTGCTGGATCACGTTCAACTCACACAGACGGTCGACCTGCTCCTCTTCCGTGGGGAATTGCGCCAGGTGCTCGCGGTGCTCGTAATAGAGGTCACGGATCGTGCGGATCCAGCCATCAATCAAGCCCAGTTGCACGTCGCGCATCGAGGCGCGTACGCCACCGCAACCGTAGTGGCCGGTAACCAGGATGTGTTTGACCTTAAGCACATCGACCGCGTACTGGATCACCGACATGCAGTTGAGGTCGGTATGCAGCACTACGTTGGCGACGTTACGGTGTACGAACAGATCGCCCGGCAACATGCCGACGATTTCGTTGGCCGGCACACGGGCATCCGAGCAGCCAATCCAGAGGTATTCCGGGGCCTGCTGGCGCGCCAGTTTTTCGAAGAACTCCGGGTCCTCCTGCTTGATCGCCTCGGCCCAACGCTCGTTGTTGTCGAAGAGGTGCTGTAGATCACTCATGCCAGATGCTCCCAAAAAGCCGGATGCGCACCATACGGAGCGCATGTGGGTTTTGACAAGCCACATATGCCCGAGGTCACAATGCATTATGCCTCTGCTTCGCTGCCGATTTAAGGCTGGTTGGCAGCGAGTGCCGCACATAGCGGAGTCGCCGCCATCGAGCAACAGCAGTGGCTGCTCCCCGGCCGCCGCTCGCCGTTCCTTGATCAAGGTCGACAAGCGCGCGATGCCACCAACGGTGGCGTCGTCATTGCGGGTCGCCGGGGTGTATTCGTTGTTTGGGCCAAAACCGAGCAGGCGCGATTGCCAATCGTTGGTGTGCAACAGGGTGAAGCTGCGCTCGGCCGCCGGAGCCAACGTGGCCATCAGTAGGCAGGTGGCCGCGAGCCAAGGGTGAAGCAGTCGCATCATGGCGTCCTTAATCAATCGCTTGGAGAAGCGCCGGCACTCGAGAGGCGAAGTTGCGGGCCAGTATGGTCGGGGCCCTTGCGGCGAACAGCGGCCGATGGCGTCGACCGCTGTAGCCAATCGGGTCAGCTGCGCAGCACTTCCTCGACCGCACGCTCGGCCGCTTCTATTGCGCCATCGAAATAGCCCATCCAGCGCGTCGCCATCTCGGTGCCGGCGAAGTGCAGCCGGCCAAACGGTTGCCGCAAGCGTGCCGCGCCATTGCTCCACACCCCCGGCGGAAACAGCGCGGCATAACAACCGCGCGCGAAAGCTTCGTCGGCCCAGCATTTATCGACGTACTCGAGTGGCCGCAGCGCCTCTGGTCCGAAGTAACGGGCGAAGCATTCCAGCACGACCGCACGCCGCTCGTTCTCGTCACGGGCGCTCCAATGGCGGGCCTCATCGCCTTCGATAAAGCCCATCAGCACGCCCTTATTCGAACCCGGAACGCTGTTATCGAAGGTCAACCGCAGCGGGCCGAGTTCGCTGGTGGCCTGACCGGACAGACCACGCGCGCGCCAGAACGGCGTGTCATACAAGGCCATGCACTTGATCACCGCGCCCTGCGGCAAACGCTGCAACAGCTGGTCACGCCAGCCCGGCAGCAGCGGCTGTTGGGTGATTCGCAGGAGCATGGTTGGCGGCACCGCGAAGATCACCCGCCCGGCCTGGTGGCTAGTGTCATCGGTGATCAACTCGACGCCCGAAGCACTTTGCTGCAACGCCCGCACCAGCTGGTTAAGGTGCACGGCGTCTCCGAGCCTTTCCGCCAACACCGTACAAATACGCTGTGAGCCACCCAGGATGCGGTCCTGCTGCGCGCCGTTTTCGACGCCGAGCAAGGTGTCGAGATTGGTTCCACTCTTCACATAAAACAGCACATGCAAGAACGACAGATCATGCGGGCTACCGGCGAATACTGCGCCGCTGACCAGCTCGAAGACCTTGCGCCCGTGGGCGGTTTTCAGGGTGCGGCGAATCCATTCGGCAAAGGTCATGCGATCCCAGATCTCGGCCTTGGGATGACGGCTGGGGTCGTCGCGGGGGATCTGTTTGGCCAGCCGATCGAGGCGCAATTGCGCCCGCCATACATCGATCAGTACATGCGGGGCGAAGCGTGGGATGGTGCCACGATAGGGCTTCAGCTTGCCGCCAAACAGGGTCAGGTTGTTGCCCTGGTTCCACAGCGGGGTCGCCAGATCCAACTCTTTAAGCAGGCCGAGTATCCGCTCCTGGGTTGGTCCGACCCACTGACCGCCGACCTCCACCACCTCACCGCTGGCAAAACGATGGTTCAGCGTGCGCCCGCCAACGCGCTCACTGGCCTCGAGCACGCGCACGCTTCTACCCGCCTGAGCCAGACGCCAGGCGGCGGTCAGCCCAGAGATCCCGGCCCCCACGACTATCACATCGGCACGACTCATCCATCACCCCCGTCTTATCGCCATGGGGCAAGAGAGTACGTCAGTACCAGAAAAACACCAAAAGATGCAGCTGACAGCTGGGGCCCACATTGGCCCGACCCGCCCGGCCTTCGCTCAGGAGTGGATTTGCGCGCGCGAGCCTTCAGTCGAACACGGTGCAGGCCATCACCAGCGCATCCTCGCGCCCGCCCACTGCCGGGTAGTAGTCGCGGCGGCGGCCGATTTCGTTGAAACCGTAGCGCTCATACAGGCGGTAGGCGGACTGATTACTGGCGCGTACTTCGAGGAAGCACTCGCCCGCTTTCAGCTCAGCGGCGCGTTGCATCAATCGCTCCAGCAACAGCAAGCCAAGGCCACGACCCTGGCTTTGCGGCGCGACCGTGATGTTCAGCAGGTGCGCTTCATCGATGATCACATTGATCACGCCGTGGCCGACTTGCTGCTCGCCTTCGAACATCACCCAGCAGTCATAGGATTTCAGGCCATCCTGGAAGATGCCTCGGGTCCAAGGGTGGCTGAAGGCGGCGCTCTCGATCTTCAGTACAGCGTCCAAATCCGCCTCGGTCATCGGGCGGAACGTTACGGCATCACTCATTCGTAGACTCTACTTCCGGCAGTTGCCAACGGCGCATCACTCGACGCATGGCTTGCCACAACTCGGCTTTGCGGCCCGGCTCGTCCATCAGCAGCTCCAGCCCGGGTAAGGCCCAGGCACTACCGAGCCCCTCGATCTGCAGTTCGCGGTTATAGGCCTCGGCACTCGCCTCGCCGGCAAAACGCACGGCCGGCAAACCGATCAGCCAGAGGCAGGCGCAAGCACTTTCTTCTTCCAGGCGGGCGGAGATAAAGCCTTGCACATACTCCAAGGCGGCTTGCGGGCCTTGATCCAGATTGCCGCGCATCAACAGCGGCCAACGCACCGGCTCACCGATCAGTTGCGGGCTGTCTGGCAGACCCGCGGCACGCAGCAGATCCTTGAGCAGCAGGTAAGCCGGGTCCCGCGAGGTAAAGGGTTCACCCGTGGGTAGCTCGACCAGCAGCACACATTGCCCGGCCCGCAGCAGTTGCAGGGCAAAGCGCGGTGGCGGCTGAGGTACGGGCTTGGCCGACGCCGGCTCAGCTTCGGCCTCGGCAGCCGCTACCAGCTTGGCGCTGGTCCGGGGCACAACGCTGGGGCGTGGCACCTCGACCTTCGGCCGCTCTAGCGGGCGCTCAACCGGCGCCGGCACTGGGGTCACTTCGATTGCCGCCGGCGCGACGTCCGCAAACTCGGGCTGTTCCGCCGCAGGCTCAGGCGGAGCCAGCAACTCCGGGCGAGACGCTGCGGCAAAAGGCAACGCCACACGCGGCAGCCAGTTGGCCACCTGCATGGCGCTCAGATAGGCACGACGACGCAGTTCGGGAATCAAACTCCTGCCACCTGTGGATGCGCCTTCGAGCCGCTGACCTGCATCAGGTTCAGGGCATTGATATAGGCCTTGGCCGAAGCCACCAGAATATCGGTGTCGGCACCGTTACCGTTGACGATCCGCCCGCCCTTCTCCAGGCGTACGGTGACCTCGCCCTGGGAGTCGCTGCCCTGGGTGATGGCGTTGACCGAGTAGAGCTGCAAGTTGGCGTCGGAGTTTGCGATGGATTCGATGGCCTTGAACGTCGCATCGACCGGCCCGGAACCCTCGGCACCGACGCTCTGCTCCTGACCGGCGACGCTGATCACCAGTGTGGCGTGCGGCACTTCGCCGGTTTTGCTCGCCACTTCCAGATAGACCAGCTTGTAGTGTTCCGGCGCCTCGTCGGCCAGGGTATCGGAAACCAGCGCCTGCAAGTCTTCGTCGAAGATCTCGTGCTTCTTGTCAGCCAGCGCCTTGAAACGCGCGAAGGCGGCATTCAGCTCTGCCTCGCCGGCCAGTTGGATGCCCAACTCTTCCAGTCGAGTGCGGAAGGCATTACGCCCGGAGAGCTTGCCCAGCACCATCTTGTTGGCGTGCCAGCCGACCGACTGGGCGGACATTATTTCGTAGGTTTCGCGGTGCTTGAGCACGCCATCCTGGTGGATGCCCGACTCGTGGGCAAAGGCGTTGGCGCCGACTATGGCCTTGTTCGGCTGCACCGGAAAGCCGGTGATGCCGGAGACCAGCCGCGAGGTGCTGAGGATGTGCGGCGTGTCGATATTGGTGTAAACGCCTAGCAGGTCGGCGCGGGTCTTGATCGCCATGACGATCTCTTCCAGCGCGGCGTTACCGGCACGCTCGCCAAGCCCGTTGATGGTGCATTCCACCTGCCGCGCACCCGCCACCACGGCCGCCAGCGAGTTGGCCACGGCCAGACCGAGGTCGTTGTGGCAGTGCACCGAGAACACCGCCTTGTCGGCATTCGGCACGCGATTGAGCAGCTGGCGGATGGTTTCCGCATACTGGTGCGGAATCGCGTAACCGACGGTGTCGGGGATGTTGATGGTGCGCGCACCGGCATCGATGGTGGCTTCGATGATGCGGCAGAGGAAGTCGATATCCGAACGGCCGGCGTCCTCACAGGAGAACTCCACATCGGCGCAGAGGTTACGCGCGCGCTTGACCGCTTTGACCGCTTGCTCGACCACCTGATCCGGCTGCATGCGCAGCTTGTACTGCATATGGATCGGGCTGGTGGCGATAAAGGTGTGGATGCGCCCGGAGTTGGCCCCGGCCAGCGCCTCGGCGGCG
This sequence comes from Pseudomonas sp., assembly GCA_050739815.1. Taxonomy (GTDB): domain Bacteria; phylum Pseudomonadota; class Gammaproteobacteria; order Pseudomonadales; family Pseudomonadaceae; genus Aquipseudomonas. The sequence continues at coordinate 11,083 of JBOICE010000146.1, forward strand.
CGTTCGATATCGGCGTCCAGCGCCCGCGACAGGCTGCACACGGTGCTGTCCTTGATGCTGTCGGCGATCGCCTTGACCGCCTCGAAGTCACCCTGGCTGGCGATGGCGAAGCCGGCCTCGATCACGTCGACGCGCAGCCGCTCCAGGGCCTTGGCGATGCGCAGCTTCTCTTCCTTGGTCATGGAAGCGCCCGGGCTCTGCTCACCATCGCGCAGGGTGGTGTCGAAAATGATGACGCGGTCGTTGCTGCTCATGCTCGGACTCCTCTCGGCTCGGCCATGCGGGTGGCGCAAGCGCAGGCTAATAGCGCCGCGTCGCTTGTGACGGCGGGCACCCAATAGGGAATTGTGGCGTGAAATGCCGCGGACGGAAAGGCCGCGCCACGCAAAGCGGCGTTATGCGACGGCTTTGCGCAAGGGCGCTTAGGGGCTGGCGAAGAGGTACAGGTCGCCGTGCAGGCGCACGGCGCCGTTGGTCTGGTAGGTCAGCAGATTGGTCTGCACCAGGCC
>JBOICE010000147.1:0-9811 GCA_050739815.1 Pseudomonas sp.
CTCAGGCGGTAGCCGGCAGAATGGTTGGCGCGTTCGCCAAGCTCAAGGCGCAGATCATTGGCCGGTTGGTGGTAGGCCAGCGCACCCAGTGGCACCAAACGCTGAACTTCACGGAAGAACAGGTTGAGGATGCGTTCGACTTCCAGGCTGGTCTGCAGTTGCAGGCTTAGCTGTTGGCGTAGTTGGGCCAAATTGAGCGGACGCAACGGGTGCGTGCCTTTGCTGGAAAAGCCCAAGCGCTGCAACTTGGCAGCGTCAAAATCGATGGTGTTGCTCTTATTTGAGGGGGTCATGCAGCTACCTATGGCCCGGGACGCGGCGACAGTAGGGTTAGAGCGAATTTCGTGCCAGCTGGTTCATTTTTATTAAAACTTAATAATTTCAGTGTCTTGCAGTATTTGCTTGATGGCGAGTGGCTATCTTTTGCCGGTTGTTTGGCGAAAGGCCGGCAATGAGATGCCGGTCACAAAAGTGAGTTGCCGGTTTTCTGGCGTTAGCTTGGCTGTCTGTGGGGGAGGCGGAGTTCGCCAGCGCGGATGGTTGCTGGCAGTTCGGCAAACTAAGCCCGGAGCTGCGGGCTTGGTTTGCCGACGGCATTGGAGCAGGGGCTTGGGCTATTGCGCGTCGAAGGCTTGGCCGTTGATGCCGATGCTGTCCGGGCCCATCAGGTAGAGGTAGACCGGCATGATTTGTTCGGGCAGCGGGTTCAGCGCCGGCTTCTCGCCAGGGTAAGCTTGGGCGCGCATATCGGTGCGGGTGGCGCCAGGGTTGATACTGTTGGCGCGCGCGCCGCTGGTGCCGTCGAGTTCGTCGGCGAGGGTTTGCATCAGGCCTTCGGTGGCGAACTTGGAGACGCCATAGGCACCCCAGTAAGCACGCCCCTTGCGGCCGACACTGCTGGAGGTGAACACCACCGAGGCGTCTTGCGAGAGTTTCAGCAGCGGCAGCATGGTGCTGGTCAGCATGAACATGGCGTTCACATTGACGTGCATGACGCGCATGAAGTTATCGCCGGAGAGCTGCTCGAGTGGGGTGCGTGGGCCAATGATCGAGGCGTTGTGCAGCAGGCCGTCCAGGCGACCGAACTCGTTCTCGACCATGGCAGCCAGCTCGTCGTACTGATGTGCCAGTGCGGTTTCCAAGTTGAACGGGATGATCGCTGGCTGCGGGTGTCCGGCGGCTTCGATCTCGTCGTACACCTGAGTCAGATTTGCTTCGGTCTTGCCCAGCAGTAGCACGGTAGCGCCGTGGGCGGCAAAGGTCTTGGCGGCAGCGGCGCCAATGCCGCGACCGGCACCGGTGACCAGGATCACGCGGTCTTTCAGCAGGTCGGGGCGGGCAGAATATTCAAACATCGCATGGTCTCTCTCATTCATTGGGTGGATTAGCTGCAAAACAGCCTAATCCGCCATCGGCACCGCAAAGTGCCGCCTATGGCGGCAGAGGTGGGTTATGTCCGGCTAATTCACCCTACGTCTGCCGCCGGTCGTTCAGCAGCTGCATAGCGCCTGTTCGAGTACGGCGCGCAGCTCCAGCGGGTGATCAACTACCACGTCAGCGCCCCAATGTGTGGGGTTGTCGTCCGGGTGGATATAGCCGTACGTGACTGCGGCCGTCTTGGTGCCGGCCGCACGACCGGACTCGATATCGCGCAGGTCATCACCGACAAACAGCACGCTGGCTGGGGCTAGCCCAAGTTGCGTGCAGGCGAGCAGCAGTGGCTCCGGGTCCGGCTTGCTGTTTTTCACGTGGTCCGGGCAGATCAGTAGGGCCGAGCGTTCCGCCAGACCAAGCTGCTGCATGATGGGGGCCGCGTAGCGCACGGGTTTGTTGGTCACCACCCCCCAAATCAGTTTGGCCTGCTCGATGTCGGCCAGTAGTTCGGGGATGCCATCGAAGGGGCGAGTCAAGACGGCACAGTGATCCTGATAGCGCTCGAGAAACTCAAGGCGCAGTGCCTCGAACTCGGCCGATTGCGGATCGGCGGCGAAGGCGGCGGCAACCATGGCGCGGGCGCCACCTGAGACCTGATCGCGGATCAGCTTCTCAGCCAGGGGCGGTAGGCCGTGGGCGACGCGCATGGCCTGGGTGATGGCAATGAAGTCTGGCGCGCTGTCGAGCAGGGTGCCATCCATGTCGAAAAGAACCGCTCGCAGGCGCATCAGGCTTCCTTCAGTGTCTGGATCATGTAGTTGACGTCCACATCGTCGGCCAGCTTGTAGTGCTTGGTCAGTGGGTTGTAGGTCAGGCCGATGATGTCTTTGACCTCAAGCCCAGCTGCCCGGCTCCAGGCGCCTAGCTCCGAGGGGCGGATAAATTTCTTGAAGTCATGCGTGCCGCGCGGCAGTAGACGCATCAGGTATTCCGCGCCGACGATGGCGAACAAATAGGCCTTGGGGTTGCGGTTGATGGTGGAGAGGAACACTTGGCCGCCTGGTTTGACCATGGCGAAACAGGCGCGGATGACCGAGGCCGGGTCGGGTACGTGCTCGAGCATTTCCAGGCAGGTGATCACGTCGAACTGCTCGGGCATTTCCTCGGCCAGCGCTTCGGCGGTGATCTGCCGGTATTCCACGGAGACGCCGGACTCCAACTGATGCAGTTGAGCTACGGCCAGCGGAGCCTCACCCATGTCGATGCCGGTGACGATGGCGCCGCGCTGGGCCATGGCTTCGCTTAAAATGCCGCCCCCGCAGCCAATGTCCAACACCTTCTTGCCGGCCAGGTTGGCGCGCTCGTCGATCCAGTTGACTCGCAGCGGGTTGATGTCGTGCAGCGGTTTGAACTCGCTCTCTCGATCCCACCAGCGGTGGGCCAGGGCGGCAAATTTGGCAATCTCGGCGTGGTCGACGTTGCTCATGATGTTTTCCTCAAATCATATTCGGCTCGTGGGGTGGATGGCGTCGTAGTCATCCACCATTGCGCCCGGTCGGTGGGAAAATCGTGTTGCGATATTTCTACCTTACAACCGGCTTCCAGCTATTTTTTTCCCCCAGGACTGCGCTCTGGCGATCAATCTTTCTTCGTCCAGGCGTGTCAGCTTACGGTCGTCGAGCAGTTGTTTGCCGCCCACCCAGACGTGCTTCACGCAGTCTCTATTACTGGCATAAAGCAACTGCGACACCGGGTCATAAATGGGTTGTTGGGCCAGGCCGGACAGGTCGAAGGCCGCGATGTCGGCGGCTTTACCGACTTCCAGTGAGCCGATTTGGTCTTCCAGGCCGAGGGCGCGGGCACCATTGAGCGTGGCCATGCGCAGGGCGCTATGCACATCCAGGGCCGTGGCCGAGCCGGCGACGGCTTTGGCCAGTAAAGCGGCGGTGCGGGTTTCGCCGAGCAGGTCCAGGTCATTGTTGCTGGCTGCGCCGTCGGTGCCGATCGCCACATTTACCCCGGCCTGCCACAGGCGCTCCACTGGGCAGAAGCCGCTGGCCAGCTTGAGATTGGACTCGGGGCAATGAATGACGTTGCAGTTGCTTTCAACTAGCAGTTGCAGGTCGTCATCGTTGAGCTGAGTCATGTGCACGGCCTGGAAGCGCGGGCTGAGCAAGCCCAGGCGCGCGAGGCGGGCCAATGGGCGTTCGCCGCACTTTTCCAAGCTTTGCTGCACCTCGAAGGCGGTTTCCTGCACGTGCATATGAATGCCGGCATCCAGCTCCTCGGCCAGCATGCGGATGTTTTCCAGCTTGTCGTCACTCACCGAGTAAGGCGCGTGGGGGCCGAAGGCGACCTTGAGTCGCGGGTGCACTCTAAGGTCGTCGAACAATGCCAGGCCCTTGCGCAGCGCCTCGTCGGCGTCACGGGCGCCGGGAATCGGGAAATCCAGCACCGGGATGGTGATCTGGGCGCGGATGCCGCTCTTGTGCATCAATTCACTGGCAACTTCCGGAAAGAAGTACATGTCGGAGAAGCAGGTGATGCCACCTTTTAGCTGTTCGGCGATGGCCAGCTCGGTGCCGTCGCGGACGAAGGCCTCATCGACCCATTTGGCTTCCGCGGGCCAGATATGCTGTTCCAGCCAACTCATTAGTGGTAGATCATCGGCCAGGCCGCGAAATAGTGTCATGGCGGCGTGACCGTGGGCGTTGATCAGGCCGGGGGTGAGCAGCATGCCGGGCAGCTCGCGGACTTCACGGACTGGCTGTTGCAGGGCTTCGGCGCGGGGCGCAATCAGGGCGATACGGCCATCGCGGATACCCAGGCCATGCTCTTGCAGCACCACGCCGGCGGGCTCGACAGGCACCAGCCAAGTAGGCAGGAGCAGCAGGTCGAGCGGGGCAGCGTGGTCGGGCATGATCGGCTTCCAAGGGCATATCCTAAGGTCGCCAAAGTATACCCGAGCGCCTTGGCGAGGGGCTCGCTATAATCCGCGGCTTTTCGTTTCTGAGTACGAGGTTGGCCATGCGCGAGCAATTGTTGGCGGCGGAGAAGGTTAAAGCCATCGATTGGCGGGATGGCGCGCTGTATCTGCTCGATCAGCGGCTATTGCCGTTCGAGGAAACCTGGCTGCGCTACGACTCCGCAACTGCCGTGGCCGATGCGATTAAAGCCATGGTGGTGCGCGGGGCGCCGGCCATCGGCATCACGGCGGCCTATGGCCTGGTGCTGGGCGCTCGAGCGCGCCTGGCCGCTGGCGGCACTTGGAAGGCCGCGCTGGAGGAAGATTTCCGCGTTCTGGCCGACTCGCGCCCGACGGCGGTAAACCTGTTTTGGGCGCTAAACCGTATGCGTGAGCGTTTGGCGCGTCTGAAAGAGGCAGAGAGTCCACTTGTGGCGCTGGAGGCGGAGGCGGTGGCTATCCATTTGAGCGATCGCGAAGCCAATCTGACCATGGCGCAACTCGGTGTCGAATTGATTCGCAAGCACCAAGGCAACTTGCAGACCCTGCTGACTCACTGCAACACCGGTGCGCTGGCCACGGGTGGTTTTGGCACGGCGTTGGGGGTGATTCGAGCGGCTTATCTGGATGGGCTGGTCGAGCGGGTATACGCCGACGAAACCCGACCCTGGCTGCAAGGCTCGCGCTTGACTGCCTGGGAGCTGGCAAATGAAGGTATTCCGGTCAGTCTGAATGCCGACTCGGCGGCGGCGCATCTGATGAAAACCAAGGGTATTACCTGGGTGATCGTCGGCGCCGACCGCATTACGGCCAATGGCGACGTAGCAAACAAGATTGGCACTTATCAGTTGGCGGTCAACGCGATGCACCATGGCGTGCGGTTTATGGTGGTGGCGCCGAGTTCGACGATCGATATGAACCTGGAAAGTGGCGACGACATCCCGATTGAAGAGCGCGACGGCCGTGAACTGCTGGAGCTGGCTGGGCGGCGGGTGGCGGCGGATGTGGATGCGGTCAACCCGGTGTTCGATGTTACGCCGGCCGATCTGATTGATTTCATCGTTACCGAAAAGGGCATCGTCGAGCGTCCGGATGCAGCGAAAATGGCGCAATTGATGTGTCGCAAACGCTTGCATTGATGATGGCATTCATATGGCGCGGCGGCCTGTTTGTCCGCTGGCTGGGGATAGGTGTAGGACGCTGATTGTGGTACTCTCCGTCAGTTTTCAAGAGGGCCGACAAGGGCCGCCTGCACTGCGCAGATCCATGTCATAACTCATTGATTTGTCGTGAGTCGTTGTCGGGCATAAGCCTGCGGCGGCGAGCTTCGCCCCATTCAGGATGGGTGTTGGCGGAGTTTCACCAGAAAAAGGAACCAGGCTTCTCATGGGCGAACTGGCCAAAGAAATTCTACCGGTCAATATCGAAGACGAACTGAAGCAGTCCTACCTCGACTACGCGATGAGCGTAATCGTCGGACGTGCCTTGCCGGATGCGCGCGATGGCCTCAAGCCCGTGCACCGTCGAGTGCTGTTCGCGATGAGCGAGCTGGGTAACGACTGGAATAAGGCGTACAAGAAATCCGCCCGTGTGGTCGGTGACGTGATCGGTAAGTATCACCCACACGGTGATACGGCTGTATACGACACCATCGTACGTATGGCGCAACCGTTCTCGCTGCGCTATCTGCTGGTCGATGGTCAGGGCAACTTCGGTTCGGTGGACGGTGATAACGCCGCCGCCATGCGTTACACCGAAGTGCGTATGACCAAGTTGGCCCATGAGCTGTTGGCGGATCTGGACAAGGAAACCGTCGACTGGGTGCCCAACTACGACGGCACCGAGATCATCCCGGCGGTCATGCCGACCAAGATTCCCAACCTGCTGGTTAACGGTTCCAGCGGTATCGCCGTGGGTATGGCGACCAACATTCCGCCGCACAACCTCGGCGAAGTCATTGACGGTTGCCTGGCGCTGATCGACAACCCTGAGCTGTCGATCGACGATCTGATGCAGTACATCCCTGGCCCGGACTTTCCGACCGCCGCAATCATCAATGGCCGCGCCGGTATCATCGAGGCGTATCGCACCGGTCGCGGGCGGATTCAGATCCGCGCGCGGGCCGAGATCGAAGATATCGACAAGGTCGGTGGGCGCCAGCAGATCGTAATTACCGAGCTGCCGTATCAACTCAACAAGGCGCGGTTGATCGAGAAGATCGCCGAGCTGGTGAAAGAGAAGAAGCTCGAAGGCATCACCGAGCTGCGCGACGAGTCTGACAAAGACGGTATGCGCGTGGTGATCGAACTGCGTCGCGGCGAAGTGCCGGAGGTGATCCTCAATAACCTCTATGCCCAGACCCAGCTGCAAAGCGTGTTCGGCATCAACGTGGTGGCGTTGATCGACGGCCAGCCGAAGATCCTCAACCTCAAGGATCTGCTTGAGGCCTTTATCCTTCACCGTCGTGAAGTGGTAACTCGCCGTACCGTTTATCTGTTGCGCAAGGCGCGTGAGCGTGGGCACATCCTTGAAGGGCAGGCGGTCGCACTGTCCAACATCGACCCGGTCATCGCGCTGATCAAAGCCTCGCCGACCCCTGCCGAAGCCAAAGAGGCGTTGGTCTCGACGCCTTGGGAGTCCTCGGCGGTGCAGGCCATGGTTGAGCGTGCCGGCGCCGATTCCTGCCGTCCGGATGATCTCGATCCGCAGTACGGCCTGCGTGAAGGCAAATACTTCCTCTCGCCAGAACAGGCGCAAGCCATTCTCGAGCTGCGCTTGCACCGCCTGACCGGTCTGGAGCACGAGAAGCTGTTGGCCGAGTATCAGGAAATTCTGACTCAGATCGGCGAACTGATCCGCATCCTCACCAGTGCTACACGCTTGATGGAAGTCATTCGCGAAGAGCTTGAAGGGGTGAAAGCCGAGTTTGGTGACAAGCGCCGTACCGAGATTCTCGATACCCGACTCGATCTGACCCTGGGTGACCTGATCACCGAAGAAGAACGTGTGGTCACCATCTCCCACGGCGGTTATGCCAAGACCCAGCCTCTGTCGGCCTACCAGGCCCAGCGTCGCGGTGGTAAAGGCAAGTCCGCGACCGGAGTGAAGGACGAGGACTATATCGAGCACCTGTTGGTCGCCAACAGCCACGCCACCCTGTTGCTGTTCTCCAGCAAGGGCAAGGTGTACTGGCTGAAGACCTACGAAATCCCTGAGGCCTCCCGTGCCGCCCGTGGCCGGCCGCTGGTTAACCTGCTGCCGTTGGATGAGGGTGAGTACATCACCACCATGTTGCAGATAGATCTCGAGGCCCTGCAGCAAAGCGCCGGTGCCGACGAGGATCTGGACGACGCCGAAGATGGCGTGCTCGAAGGTGAAGTTGTAGAAGCTGAAGAAGGCGCGGAAGCGGCCGAAGTCGAGGAGGTGGAAGGCGAGACCGCCGAACTGGTGGCCGAGCCAACCGGCGCCTACATCTTTATGGCCACCGCTTTCGGTACCGTGAAGAAAACCCCCCTGTCGCAATTCGCTCGTCCGCGTACCAGCGGCCTTATCGCCCTGAAGCTGAAGGAAGGCGACACGTTGATCGCCGCCGCCATCACCGACGGGGCCAAGGAAGTAATGCTGTTCTCTGATGCTGGCAAGGTGATCCGTTTCGCCGAAAGCGTTGTTCGCGTTATGGGTCGTGGTGCCCGTGGTATTCGCGGCATGCGTATTGGCAAGGGCCAGACCCTGATCTCCATGCTGATTCCTGAGTCGGGCGCGCAGATCCTTACCGCTTCCGAGCGTGGCTTCGGCAAGCGCACGGCATTGAGCAAGTTCCCTCGTCGTGGTCGTGGCGGCCAGGGTGTGATCGGTATGGTCACCAAGGAACGCAACGGCAAGCTGATCGGGGCCATCCAGGTGCAGGATGGCGAGGAAATCATGCTGATTTCCGACCAGGGCACCCTGGTGCGTACCCGCGTTGACGAGGTTTCCAGTTCTGGCCGTAACACCCAGGGTGTCACCCTGATCAAGCTGGCCAGCGATGAAATTCTGGTTGGCCTGGAGCGCGTGCAGGAGCCTTCGGAAGTGGAAGGCGAAGCGCTGGTTGGCGAAGGCGCTGAGCTGGTGGAAGGCGTTGAACTGGAAGGCGCGGCGGATGACGCCGAGCTGAAAGGCGAAGCCGATACCGAAACTGGCAGCGACGCTGAAGCGCCAAACGAAGAGTAAGCGGGTAGGGCGCGTTCACCCCAGGTGGCGCGCCCCAGGCCTGCAAGAATGACAGCATGCACCGTCGTCCGGTCGGTGGTGTGGGTGAACTGAGAGAGACTGACGTGAGCAAGCGAGCCTTTAACTTCTGCGCCGGCCCTGCCGCGCTTCCCGAAGCTGTACTGCAACGCGCCCAGGCGGAACTCCTCGATTGGCAGGGTAAAGGCCTGTCTGTGATGGAGATGAGTCATCGCAGCGACGAGTACGTTGCGATCGCCGAAAAAGCTGAGCAGGACTTGCGTGATCTGCTCGCCATCCCTTCGAATTATAAAGTGCTGTTCCTGCAGGGCGGTGCCAGCCAGCAGTTCGCCGAGATTCCGTTGAACCTGCTGCCGGAAGATGGCGTTGCGGATTATATCGACACCGGCATCTGGTCGAAGAAAAGCCTCGAGGAGGCGCGCCGCTATGGCAACGTCAACGTGGCCGCCAGCGCCAAGGCTTTCGACTACTTTGCGATTCCTGGGCAGAACGAGTGGCAGTTGAGCAAAGATGCGGCCTATCTGCATTACGCTTCCAACGAGACTATCGGTGGGCTGGAGTTCGACTGGGTTCCCGAAGTCGGTGATGTGCCGCTGGTGGTGGATATGTCCTCGGACATCCTCTCGCGTCCCATCGAGGTGTCGAAATTCGGCCTGATCTATGCCGGCGCGCAGAAGAACATCGGCCCGTCCGGCCTGGTGGTCGTCATTGTTCGTGAAGACCTGCTGGGGCGTGCTCGCTCTAGCTGCCCGACCATGCTCAACTACAAGGTCGCCGCCGATAATGGCTCCATGTACAACACCCCGGCGACCTTCTCCTGGTATCTCTCGGGCCTGGTTTTCGAGTGGCTGAAGGAGCGGGGCGGCGTCGAGGCGATGGAGCGGCGCAACCGTGCCAAGAAGGACCGGCTTTACGGTGCTATTGATGTCTGTGAGATGTACAGCAACCCGATCGCCAGAAATGCCCGTTCCTGGATGAACGTGCCGTTCCGTCTGGCTGACGAGCGGTTGGATGCGCCATTTCTAGCGGGTGCGGATGCCCGTGGCCTGCTCAACCTGAAAGGTCACCGTTCCGTGGGCGGCATGCGCGCCTCCATTTATAACGCCGTGGGTCTCGATGCGGTGGAGGCTCTGGTTGCCTACATGGCGGAGTTCGAGAAGGAGCACGGCTAATGTCCGAGCAAGAGCTGAAAGCCCTGCGGGTACGTATTGACAGCCTCGATGAGAAAATTCTCGACCTGATCAG
>JBOICE010000148.1:0-27059 GCA_050739815.1 Pseudomonas sp.
ATGCGTCTGATAGCCATTGGGCATCTTCATGATGAAATCGTGAGCATGTGCCGCACGTGCCGCCGCCTCGACTTCGGCGTGCGAGGCGCAGGCCTTGCCGTAACGGATATTTTCCTCAACGCTGCCAAAAAACAACGCCGGACTTTGCGAAACCAGGGCAAAACAGCGGCGTAGATCCTGTGGGTCCAGTTGAGTAACAGGCTGCCCTTCGACCAGGATGCGCCCCTCTTGCGGGTCAAAAAAGCGCAACAGCAAATCAAACAAGGTGGATTTACCTGCGCCAGATGGACCCACCAAGGCCAGCGTTTCACCAGGCTCGACGAGCAGGCTGATGCCATCGATGGCGTAACTATCGCGGCGGGTCGGGTAAGCAAAGCGCACCGACTCCAGCTCGATCCGCCCACTCACCTGTTGCGGCAACTGCACTTGATGGCTGGCCGGCGGGTTGATTTCATTGCGCGCCTGCAACAACTCGGCAATCCGCTCGGCCGCTCCTGCTGCGCGCTGCAACTCGCCAATCACTTCGCTCAGTGTGCCAAACGCCGTACCGACAATCAGGCTGTAGAAGACGAACGCCGCCAGCTCGCCACCTGAGATGCGTCCGGCGATCACATCCATACCACCGACCCAGAGCATTACCCCGACGGCGCCAAGCACCAGTAAAATCACCACACTGATCAGCCAGGCGCGCTGGGCAATGCGTTTGCGCGCAGTGTTGAAGGCCTCCTCCACTGTGCCGCCGAAACGACTCTTGTCTTCTTCCTGGTGGTTGTAGGCTTGCACTGTTTTGATCTGCCCCAGCGTTTCGCCGACATAGCTCCCCACATCGGCGACCCGGTCCTGACTCAAGCGGGACAGGCTGCGCACTCGACGACCAAAGATCAGGATCGGCGCAATCACCAACGGCAAGGCCGCGATCACGATCGCCGAGAGCTTGGGGTTGGTAATGAACAGCAGAATGATGCCACCGATCAACATCAGTGCATTGCGCAACGCCATCGACAACGACGAGCCGATCACCGACTGCAACAGCGTGGTATCCGCAGTCAGCCGCGACTGAATCTCAGAGCTGCGATTAGTCTCATAAAAGCCTGGATGCAGATTGATCAAGTGGTTGAACACACGCTTGCGGATATCCGCGACAAAACGCTCGCCAATCCATGACACCAGATAAAAGCGCGTGAAGGTGCCAATCGCCAACGCCACCACCAGCAACATGAACAGTGCAATCGACTGATTGAGCATGGCGGGCGATTGCGTGGCAAAGCCCTGGTCCACCAGCAGCTTGACGCCCTGCCCCATGGACAACGTGATGCCCGCAGTAAACAGCAACGCCAGCAAAGCGCCAGTCACCTGCCAGCGATAGGGTGCGACAAATCGGCGAGTCATGCGTAACGCATTGCGCTGGCGGGACGAGAGTAGAGAAACCATAGGTACTCGCTGATAGGCCCAAAGACCCAGTTTAGTGAGGTTGCGACTTGCCGGCCGGAGGTATCTCGGCTAGCCAGGCCACCAGGCAGAGCGCCAAAGCGGTCAAATTGGTGGTAAGCGGATTGAAGGCCTGCAGCAGTAGATGGGGACTGAACAGCGCCACATCAAGCAGCAGCGCAAGCAGTACCACCCCGGCCAGAGCCAGCGGCCAACGCCGGTCGCGCCAGCAGGGCAATCTGCCGCAAACGCCGTTCAGCCACCCAGGAAGCGCCGCTCATGGTCCGGGGTTGGAATCAGGCAACTGTCGTAGCGGCCAAACAGTCGATAGCGGTTCAACGCAATGCGGTCGTAGCACCAGTCTCGAAGGGCGCGCGGACAGACGCGCAGAATGGCGAATGCGCGCCAGGGCCAAGGTAGCTGGTCAACAATGCGCAACACCGCGGTGGAGCGTACAAACAGCTCGGTGCCCTCGACATAGGCCATGGTGTCGAAATAATCGGTGGGCAAATCGAACCAGTCGAGAATCGCCTGGCCCTCGGCCGACTGCACCGAAGCCAGCCTGAAGCGTTGCTCGCGGTCATGGCGGATCAGGAATTTCACCCAAGCGTTGCACAGCTTGCACACTCCATCGAACACCACCACCCGTTCACCGGGCTGGATGAACGGAGGGAAATTCTCGCCCACCATGAAAAACTCCCGCTATTGGATAGCGCAATCCTACCTGAGTAAGGAGGCTGGAAACCGGTTGCAGTCGAACTGTTACTTGCCTACCGGATACAGCAGTTCTTCCTTATATCCCGCCCAGACCCGCACCGCATCGGGGAAAGCGTCGTCCAACTGGACATCGCCGCTATCGACCAGCAACGGCCGCCCCTCCAAAGTGCCGAGTTTGCGCTTGGTCGCCACGACTCGCAGGTGCTCGAGCCCCACGGCACGCACCACCCGCGGACTGATCTGCTGGTTACCGCGACCAAGAATATGCCCCTGTCCACCGATGGCTGTGACCAGCAGCAAAGCCGGATACCCCTCGACCAGATCGAACAACTGCGCCTCGGTGACATCATGCGCGATGACCTGGCCATTCTCGATCACATCGACACCCAGCAAGGTGGTCTGCAGGCCGAGGTTATGCGCCAAGCCATGCAGGGTAGAACCGGGGCCAAAGACGTAACGCACATCGCGTTGCCAGGTGTCCTCCAGCCAGGCGGCCAACTCGCTCAGCACCAGTTCCTCGGACTCCACGCCCGCTTGCTTGACCTGTTGCACGAAACCACCTTCTTGCGGCACCGTCAGTTCGCCGTACCAACGCGCCGCCACCCGGCCCTCGCGCAAGGCGGCCTCGTCCAGATCACGCACTTCGCCGCTGGCCAGGCGGACCAGGCCACCTTCGATCAGGCGACGGGTCAACTCACCCGCCGCACGGGGGCTGATGGCGTATACCCCGGAATGAATCTTCACCCCGGCAGGGATACCCAGCACCGGCTGGTCTTGCTTGGCTACAGCGCACACATCGCGCGCAGTGCCATCACCGCCGGCAAATAGAATCAGCGCGACACCGGCAGTTTGCAGTGCTTCGACAGCCTGCCGGGTATCGTCCGCGCTAGTCACTCCCTCGGTGATTTCACCCAGCAGGCGATGAGCGAAGCCCATCTCGCACAATAAATCGCCCCCCATTGGCCCGGGAAAAGTGAGGAACTCAATACGCTCGGCCAGCGGCCGCAGACACTCCAGTGCGATCCTTGTGCGAAGCGCCGCACGCGGTTCAGAACCGCGCGCCAGAGCCTCTGCGGCGACTCCATCGCTACCCTTGAGCGCAGCAGGGCCACCCAGACCGGCCAGTGGATTGATGATCAACCCCAGGTGAAACCTCGACATAACCACCTCGTTAAACCCTCGACCGTTCGAGAGACCTATCGACCCATGACTTTTTGGCACAATGGCTGCCAGACCACTGGCGAACTGTATTTTCTGACGGAATTCCGTCGCCTGAGACTGTCACCGCGCGTTCATCTGCCTCTTTTAGACTGCGCGCATCACCCACATGAGGAGACAGGAAATGAGCTTGCACAACCAGACTTCCGAGCGCCGCGTTATCCCAATAAAGCCGCAACATCAGGTCGGTGGCGCGATCATCGATGCCCAAGGCCGCGAAATTCCCATCACCGAAGACATGATCCAGCGCGCCTGCCGTGAACTGGAAAAGACCTGGGCAAAAGCACCCAAGCAGGCCTGAGAAGCTGTTCGATGCCCGCTGCGTCTGCTCATGCGGCATTGAACACAGATTCTAAGGTCTCGCCCACTTCATCCGATACGAATTCACCGGCCTCACCTCGCAGCTGTCATCGCTTGCAATAACCTGCAACCACGGTGAGGCCGATGCTGCTTCCCGTCTACTGGCGCAAACCCGTCGACCCGCTGGGAACCACCAGCCTGCGCATGACGGTTCTGCCCAACGACCTGGACTTCAACGGTCACGTCAATAACGGTCGCTATCTGACCCTCGCCGGCGTCGGCCGGATGGATTTCGTGATCAGGAGTGGCACCGCGCGAGTCGCCATCGCCCAGCGTGCGCGGCCTATCGTCGGCGACGCCATGGCGAAGTTTTGCCGTAACCTCAAGCCGTTCGAGCGCTTCGACCTGCAGACCCGCCTGCTCGGCTGGGACGAAAAGTGGATCTTTATCGAGCACCGTTTCGTGCGACACGGTCGGGTGCTCGGCATTGTGGTTGTGCGTGGGCTGTTCAAGGCACCGAGCGGGCCAGTCAAACCGAGCGTGTTTGCCGCCGTCCTCGGGGTGAGCGCCGTTTCGCCCCAACTGCCGTCTTGGGTGGCGGAATGGAACCGCAGCGGTGAAACGCTGAGCAACGCGCTACGCCTGGAAGAACAGACGGCCGAGCCGAACCCAGTCGTCGACGTCTGAGTCTTTACTTGCCCGGGCTACACCGACACCTGTAACCGAACTGCTCGCACCGATCGGATCGCACTACACCAGCGTCGCGCCCAACGCCCTTACCAAGCGCGCCAGTTCGGGCGCTTCGCCACTCAAACGCACCCGCAGGCCATCGACCTCACGCCGTGGCGGATAGTGCTTGCGCAAGGCATCGAAACCGGCACGCCGAGCCCCAGCAGACCCCACCAGGCTGCGGCGAAAATCGGCGTCATCACGGCGCGGGTCATACACCGCGCGGCACAACAGGCCCAGCGCCCAACCCGGATCGGTCGCGGCATCCAGCCCCACCTCGGTCAACCAAGGCTGCGGCAGTAATTCGTCCAATTCAACGCGTGGCTCCTGGCCGAAGTGTGTGCAAAACGCCTGGTAGATCTGAGCGGTGCCCCGCAGCTTGCCGTCCAGGCTATAGCCGGCGATATGGGGGGTGGCGATCAGGCACAGCTCTGCCAGATCGACATCCACTTCCGGCTCAGCCTCCCACACGTCCAGCACCGCTTGCAGATCCCTGCGCTGGGCGAGTAACTCACGCAGCGCCCTGTTATCCACCACCGCACCGCGGCTGGCATTAATCAGCCAGGCACCAGGCTTGAGCCGCGCCAGGCGTTCGGCATTCAGCAGATGGTGCGTCGGATGCGCGCAAGCACGGGTGAGTGGCGTGTGCAGGCTCAGCACATCGCACTCGGCGAGAATTTCCTCGAGGCTGACGTAATCACCCCCCTCTGCCGCCTGGCGTGGCGGGTCGCAGACCAATACACGCCAGCCCAAAGCACGCAACACCTCGACCAAGCGCCCACCCACCTGGCCGGCGCCCACCACGCCGTAAGTCAGCTTGGCCAACTCGCTGCCGCGCACTTCGGCCAGGCTCAACAGGCTGCCGAGAACATAATCGACCACCCCGCGGGCATTGCAGCCGGGGGCACTGGCCCAGCCGATGCCGGCCTCGGCGAAATAATTGAGGTCGAGGTGATCGGTACCAATGGTGCAGGTCCCGACAAAGCCCACCTGACTGCCCTGCAGCAGCGCGCGATTGACCTCGGTCACCGAGCGCACCAGCAACACATCGGCTTGCGCCACGGCTGCGCTGGTGAAGGCGCGACCCGGCAAACGCTGAATCTCAGCGAATCCGGCAAAGAACTCATCGAGCAGGGGGATATTTTCGTCGGCAAGAATTCGCATGGCAGGCTCCGCAAATCAGGCTGACATTCTAGGGTGTGTCCAGCGTAAATGACGAATCACGTTGCAGCCGCGATCACACCAGGCGAGGCGCTGGCCACAGCCTTGTCCGGCTCGACTAACCTCGTCGCCCCTAGCCGTTATCGCTGCGACCTCGAGTGCGCAGCGCTTTCCTGACCAATGCGTCAAGGCGTAGACTCTGCAGTCCCCTGCAAGTCCTGCTCTATGGCGCCTTCGGCGCTTGCCTCACTAGCCAGACAGGACGAGTGCCCGGCCACCACTGCCGATACAGTGCGCACTTGATAGACAAATGGAATGCCCCGTGACTGCCAGTGAATCACGCTTCGACCGCACCCGCCGCGAACTGCGCGCCCTGCTCACCCTCGCCCTACCGATCATGATTGCCCAGTTGTCCCACTCCGCCATGGGCTTCGTCGATGCGGTAATGGCCGGCCGCGTCAGCCCGCGCGACCTGGCCGCCGTGGCCTTGGGCAACTCGATCTGGGTACCGGTTTTCCTGCTGATGACCGGCATTCTTTTGGCCACCACCCCCAAGGTCGCGCAACGCTTTGGCGCCGGCCAGGAAGGCGAAATCGGCCCGCTGGTACGCCAAGCCTTGTGGCTGGCGCTGGTCGTGGGCTTGAGCGCAGCCGTGATCCTCTGGTGCGCCGAGCCGGTATTGCACCTGATGAAGGTCGATCCCGAGCTGATCGGCCCAAGCATGATTTACCTGTATGGCATCGCCAGCGGCATCCCGGCAGTCGCGCTCTACCATGTGCTGCGCTGCTTCAGTGATGGCCTGGGTCGCACCCGCCCAAGCATGGTGTTGGGCATCGGCGGGTTGCTGCTGAATATCCCGCTGAACTACGTGTTCATCTACGGGCATCTGGGCATGCCGGCGATGGGCGGCCCCGGCTGTGGCTGGGCCACCGCACTGGTGATGTGGTTCATGTTCTTCGGCATGCTCGGCTGGGTGCATTGGGCACCGGTGTACAAAGCCAGCCAGCTGTTCGGCCGTTTCGAGTGGCCGCGCTGGGAGGTGATCCAGCGCCTGCTCGGCATCGGCGTGCCCATTGGCGTTGCCGTGTTCGCCGAGTCGAGCATCTTTTCGGTGATCGCCCTGCTGATCGGCGGTATGGGCGCCCACGTCGTGGCGGGCCATCAAATCGCGCTGAACTTCAGCTCATTGGTGTTCATGATTCCTTATGCGCTGGGCATGGCGGTCACCGTACGCGTAGGTCAGGCCCTGGGCCGTGGCGAGCCACGTGATGCGCACTTTGTGGCGGGAGTGGGGATCGGCACCGCGCTGGCCTATGCCTGCCTCTCGGCCAGCCTGATGCTGTGGCTGCGCGCCAGCATCGCGCAGATCTACACCGCGGATGCGACGGTAATCGCCGTGGCCTCGACGCTGATCATCTTCTCCGCGCTGTTCCAGTTCTCCGACGCCATCCAGGTGACGGCAGCCGGCGCCCTGCGCGGCTATCAAGACACCCGCGCGACCATGATCATGACCCTGTTCGCCTATTGGGGCATCGGCCTGCCGGTGGGTTATGCGCTGGGGCTGTCGGATTGGCTCGGCGAGCCCAGCGGGCCACGCGGCCTGTGGCAAGGATTGATCGTCGGCCTGACCTGCGCCGCGGTGATGCTGACGATTCGCCTGACCCGCAGTTCGCGCCAGCGCATCCGCATCAATAGCGCGATTCACTCATCGACATGAGCCGGCACCGCGGCTAGCGCCTCCCAATAGCCAGGGGAAAGGAACTCGCGCCCCGCCAGCAGATGTTGCAGATAGGCGCGAGTCGGCCACAGGCCTTCTTCGCGCATCGCCGGGTTGGCGATATAGACCCAGGCAGGCTGCACGCCTTGCGCCGTGATGATCGGCAGCCGCTCGCGGCTGTAGAAGATCGGCGTGCCCTCGAACGGGTCCATCTTGTAGATCTCGTTCTCGTCGGCCAGACGATAGAGAACGCCTTCCACCACTCCATCGCGCTGATAACGAATATTCGCGTAGGCCCGCCCCGGCCGGTCATGGGCACGCTTGTTGAAGCACAAGCCGTAACCAGGCAAGCGCCCGGCCAACACTTCGGTGAAAGCGAGCCCGCGAGTCTGCATACGCGCAGGGTTCATATTCGAGCCATAGGCGAAGTAGAAAGGCATTTACAAACTCTTTTTGCGAATCCAGTACAGGTAGGTTCCCGCCTCTTCCTGCTGCTCCAGCAATTCATGACCGAGGAACATGCAGAACTTGGGAATATCGCGGCGCGTCGAGGGATCGGTGGCGATCACCTTGAGCAGGCCACCGGCTGGCAGGTCGCGCACCTTGTTGTGCAGCAGCATCACCGGCTCGGGGCAATACAAGCCCGTGGCGTCCAGAATGGCGTCGGCCAGCGTGGTATCGAGTTCAGACATGGGTGCACTCCAAAAACTGGCGGCTATTGTCGCGCAAAGCTGACCCTGAGGTCACCTTCACCCGTCCGATTGGCGGCACTCGACCGACACAACCTTGGATGGGCAGCTACCAGGCTCGCGTTACGGCAAGCTTCAGCCCCATTACCCTAAGAATAAGAGCTTGCCATGCGCCTGTGTTTGCTGCTGCTGACCACCCTGCTACTGAGTGGCTGCGCCGCTCGCGATCAACTGCCGGACTTCACCGCCACAACCGACCAGGATTTACCGGCCACGCACTTCGAAGCGGTCATCCTCGCTCGCGACGGCACCAAACTCTCTGCCACGGTGTTCCAGCCCGCCCTCAAAGCGGGCGCCAGCGTGCCGGTGATAGTGCATACCCACGGCTGGGGTGGCTGGCGCGTGACCGGGCCGGAGAGCTTTTACGGCACGCAGATGATGTCCGGACGGGCGGCGCTGAAAGCCTGGCAAGCAGGCTTCTGGGTGATCAGTTATGACCAGCGCGGCTGGGGTGGCAGCGACGGCAATATCGAGATGATGGATCCGCGTTACGAGGTACAGGACGCTCTCGCCGTGGTCGACTGGGCGGCGCAGCACCTGCCACGCCTGCGCATGGACGGGCCGAACGATCCGCGGGTCGGCATGCTTGGCGAAAGTTACGGCGGTGCCGTGCAGTTACTGGCTTCTGCCGAAGACCCGCGCATCGATGCCCTGGTGCCCATCGCCACCTGGTACGACCTCGCCGAGGCCTTGGCGCCGGGCGGACACATGAAGGTCGGTTGGACCGGCGTTCTGCTCGGCCTTGGCGTAACCACCGGGTATGACCTCGGCAAGTTTGCCCAGACGCCTTACCTGAAGAGCGCGGGCGGCGAGATGACCACGCCAGTACAAGCCGAACTCAAGGCCCATAGCCTGACCAGCTACTGCGCCCGCGGCCAACGCCCCCGCGCCGATACCCTGCTGATCCAGGGTATGCGCGACACCTTGTTCCCGCTCAACCAGGGGCTGGCGATTCGCGACTGTCTGCAACTGGGCGATGGCGATATACGCCTGCTGGGCATGCAGGGCGGGCACATCCTGCCGCCCCCCATGCAGAGCTGGAGCGGCCTGCCGCCCTTCAACAATGAGCCGGTGCTGCACTGCGGTGACCGCGCGATCAATCTGTATCAAGCGATAGTCGCCTGGTATCAAGACAAACTGGACGGCCGCACGGGCGTGGCCGCCAGCGTGCCGGAACTCTGCCTGAGCCTGAACCTCGAGCAGGGGCTGGCCCTGCAACAGCTACCCAACCTGAACCCACGGCTGAAATTGCCGGCGACCCAAATTCGCCCGCTGAGCAGCGGCTGGCTGGAGTCGGCGAGGTTCATTTCTCTGCAAACGGTAGAGGAAGCCAGCACCCTGGTCGGCGTGCCGCGTCTTTATCTCGCTGAAGATGCGCAAGCACCGACGCTGTTCGCCTCGTTAGTGGTGCGACGCGCCGATGGCAGCAGCGAAGTGCTGAGCGAACAAGTCACCCCCCTGACCGGGCGGGCCGAGACCGATTTAGCCGCCGTCAGCAGCGTGCTGCAACCGGGAGACGTACTGGGTCTGAGCCTTAGCGGCTTCAGTGACCAATACCTGTTCAACAGCTCCTGGCGGCCAGGGCTGGTGACACTTAACGGTGAGATCGAGTTGCCGGCGCTGGTGCCGCTGCAACAGAAAGTGGCCAAACACGAGTAAAACCGCCCCGCGGCCAATACCGCCCGAGCTCAACCCGGGTGGTATTGGCCGACGTATGCCCTGACCGGCCCTATCAGCGCTTGCCCAGGCGCCGCAGGTGGCAGGTCACTTCTTCACGGTCGTGATAGAGCTGCTTGCAACCAATGGCGACCTTGATGCCGCGCTCGACGAAGCCGTCCTCGATGCGTTCGAGCAGGCGCCGCACTTCGGCATAACGCTGCTTCATCGGTAGCTTCAGGTTGACCACCGCCTCGCGGCACAGCCCTTCACCGATCCAGGTTTCCAGCAGCGCGGCATTGCGTGCAGGCTTCTCGACGATGTCGCAGACCATCCAGTCCACCGGCTTGCGCGGCTTGAACAGGAAGCCATCGGCCTTGAGATGCTCGACCAGGCCGGAATCCATCAGGCTTTGCGCCATTGGGCCGTTGTCGACCGCGATCACCTTCATGTGCCGGTTGACCAGCTGCCAGGTCCAACCGCCCGGAGCGGCGCCCAGATCGACCGAGGTCATGGCCGGGGCCAGGCGTTCGTCCCACTCGTCCCGCGGGATGAACTGATGCCAAGCCTCTTCCAGCTTGAGGGTCGAACGGCTCGGCGCCTCACGCGGGAACTTCAAGCGCGGGATGCCCATTGGCCAAAGAGCCGAGTTGTTCGCCTCGGCCAGGCCGAAAAACACTTCGCGGCCGCTTTTGAAGGTCAGCAGCAGGCGCGGCTTGTTCGCATCCTCGACCAGCTTGCCGGCCTTCTTCAGCGCATTACGCAGCGGCGCCTCGAACTTCTTGCAGAAATTCGATAGTTCTTTGCCGTCGTTGGTGTCCAGCACTTCCAGCCACAGGCTGCCGCAAGTCGGAAAATCCGCCAGATGCTTGAGCAGCACGCTGATGCGGTCGGTTTCCGGCAGGTCGATAAACACTCCACGCGCCCACTGCCTTGGAAAAATAAGCTGGGCAAAACGCTGCCCGCGCATCAAGCGCTCGGCGCCATCGGCCTCGGTGCAGATGAATTCGGCGCAAGCGCTGTTCGGCTTGGCCTTGGCATAACCCGCCACGTCCAGGCGCGCGGCGTGTTCGGCGATCTCCGCACACACCTCATTTTCAAAACCCGGGCGGCAGTGCAGCAACAAAGTGTTCATTAGGGATTCTCCTCAAGCGGCGCATGATAGCGGAGTTGGGAACCCAGGCACCCTCCGGCAGTCCAGTTAGATGGCGAGACCAGCCAAGCAGAACTAGTTTAAAGACTCTGTTTTGTTCAGACAGGCCCCTCAGTGTGGGCCACAAGGAGATGCGCAATGCCGTCCCTGAATAGCTTGAATAGCCGCCGCAGTCTCGAAGTCGGCGGCCTCACCTACCACTATTACAGCCTCCCGGAAGCCGCGAAAACGCTCGGCAATATCGACAAACTGCCGATGTCGCTGAAAGTCCTGCTGGAAAACCTGTTGCGCTGGGAAGACGACAAAACCGTCACCGGAGACGACTTCAAGGCTCTGGCAGACTGGCTGAAGTCCCGCAGCTCAGAGCGCGAAATCCAGTACCGCCCGGCCCGTGTATTGATGCAGGACTTCACCGGCGTGCCAGCCGTGGTCGACCTGGCCGCCATGCGTGCCGCCATGGCCAAGGCGGGTGGCGATCCGCAGAAGATCAACCCACTCTCCCCCGTCGACCTCGTCATCGACCACTCGGTGATGGTCGACAAATTTGCCAGCGCCTCGGCCTTTGCGCAGAACGTCGAAATCGAGATGCAGCGCAACGCTGAACGCTATGCCTTCCTGCGCTGGGGCCAGCATGCCTTCGACAATTTCAGCGTGGTGCCGCCGGGCACCGGCATCTGCCACCAGGTCAACCTGGAATACCTCGGCCGTACGGTCTGGACCAAGGAAGAAGACGGCAAAACCTACGCCTTCCCTGACACCCTGGTCGGCACCGACTCGCACACCACCATGATCAACGGCCTCGGTATCCTCGGCTGGGGTGTCGGCGGTATCGAAGCGGAAGCCGCGATGCTCGGCCAGCCGGTGTCGATGCTGATTCCCGAGGTGGTCGGCTTCAAACTCAGCGGCAAACTGAAAGAAGGCATTACCGCCACCGACCTGGTGCTCACCGTCACCCAGATGCTGCGCAAGAAGGGTGTAGTCGGCAAATTCGTCGAATTTTATGGCGACGGCTTGGCCACCCTGCCGCTGGCCGACCGCGCCACCATCGCCAACATGGCACCGGAATACGGCGCGACCTGCGGCTTCTTCCCGGTGGACGAGATCACCCTCGGCTATCTGCGCCTGTCCGGCCGCCCGGAACAGACCGTGGCCCTGGTCGAGGCCTACAGCAAAGCCCAGGGTCTGTGGCGCATGCCGGGCCAGGAACCGGCGTTCACCGACGCCCTGGAACTGGACATGAGCAGCGTCGAAGCCAGCCTGGCAGGGCCGAAACGCCCGCAGGACCGGGTCGCCCTGCCCCAGGTCAAACAAGCCTTCGATGACTTTATCGGCCTGCAACCGAAGTCCACCGCCAAAGCAGAAAACCGCCTGCTCAACGAGGGCGGCGGCGGAGTCGCGGTCGGCAGCGCCGCTCAAACCGGCGAGGTCGACTATGAATATGAAGGGCAGACACACCGCCTGAAGAATGGCGCGGTAGTGATTGCCGCCATCACCTCCTGCACCAACACCTCCAACCCCAGCGTGATGATGGCCGCCGGCCTGCTGGCGAAAAAAGCCATAGAGAAGGGCCTGCAACGCAAACCCTGGGTGAAAAGCTCACTGGCGCCGGGCTCCAAGGTGGTCACCGATTACTACAAGGCCGCGGGCTTGAGCCAGTATCTGGATGCCCTGGGTTTCGCTCTGGTTGGCTATGGCTGCACCACCTGCATCGGCAACTCCGGGCCGTTGCGCGAGCCGATCGAGCAAGCCATCCAACAATCCGACCTGACCGTAGCCTCGGTGCTGTCCGGCAACCGTAACTTCGAAGGTCGCGTGCATCCGCTGGTGAAAACCAATTGGCTGGCCTCACCGCCGTTGGTGGTGGCCTACGCGCTGGCCGGCACGGTGCGGACCAACCTCAGCGAGGATTCGCTCGGGCAAGGCACTGACGGTAAACCGGTGTACCTGCGCGACATCTGGCCCAGCCAGCAGGAAATCGCCGACGCCATCCTGAAAGTCGATACGGGTATGTTCCACAAGGAATACGCCGAGGTCTTCGCCGGTGACGAGAAGTGGCGGGCGATCGAGGTGTCGGCAGCGGATACCTACGCCTGGCAGCACGACTCCACATACATCCAGCACCCACCGTTCTTCGAGGATATCGCCGACGCGCCACCGCACATCGGCGACATCCACCAGGCGCGAATACTGGCCCTGCTCGGCGACTCGGTAACCACCGACCACATCTCCCCAGCCGGCAATATCAAAGCGGACAGCCCGGCTGGCCGTTACCTGCGCGAGCACGGCGTGGAACCGCAAGACTTCAACTCCTACGGTTCGCGGCGCGGCAACCATGAGGTGATGATGCGTGGCACCTTCGCCAATATCCGTATCCGCAATGAAATGCTCGGCGGCGAGGAAGGCGGCAATACCCTGCACCTACCCAGCGGCGAGAAGTTGGCGATCTACGACGCCTCCCTGCGTTACCAGGAGGAAGGCACCCCACTGGTAGTGGTCGCCGGCAAGGAATACGGCACCGGCTCATCCCGCGACTGGGCGGCCAAGGGCACCAATCTGCTCGGTGTGAAGGCGGTGATCGCCGAGAGCTTCGAGCGCATCCACCGCTCCAACCTGGTGGGCATGGGCGTGCTGCCGTTGCAGTTCAAGCCGGGACAGGATCGCCAAACCCTGCGACTGACCGGCAAGGAAAAGCTCAGCATCTACGGCCTGGACGGCGTAGAACTGCATCCGCTGATGAAGCTCATGGTGGAAGTCAGCCGCGAGAATGGCACGCGCGAAACGTTTGAAGTGCTGTGCCGCATCGACACCCTCAACGAGGTCGAGTACTTCAAGGCCGGCGGCATCCTGCACTACGTGCTGCGTCAGTTGCTGGTCAGCTGAGCTTGAGCGGGCGCCGGTGCAAGCCGGCGCCTGCGTATCTTTCCCATCCTTCACTACCCCGCTATCGCCATTCCCGGCAATTCAGGGCGGGGTAACGTCTTGGGCGTGGACGCAGCGTCCGTAGACATCCTCGAGCCGTTCTATGTCGTCTTCGCCGAGGTAGCTGCCCGACTGCACCTCGATGATCTCCAGCGGGATCTTGCCGGGATTCGCCAGCCGGTGCACCGAGGCAATGGGGATGTAGGTGGACTGGTTCTCCGTGAGCAGGAAGCTCTTGTCGTCGCAGGTGACCCTGGCCGTACCGGAGACCACGACCCAGTGCTCGGCACGGTGGTGGTGCATCTGCAGGGACAGCTGCGCACCCGGCTTCACGGTGATGTGCTTGACCTGGTGACGGGTGCCCGCGTCCACCGAGTCGTAGCCACCCCAGGGGCGGTACACCCTGCAATGGCTCTGGGTTTCCTGGCGACCTGCGGCGTCCAGGGTTTTCACCAACTTCTTCACATCCTGCACGCAATCCTTGTGGGCGATCATCACCGCGTCGCGGGTTTCCACCACGACCACATCCTCCATGCCGAGCAAGGTCACCAGCTTGGAATTGCCGTGGACGTAGCAGTTGTGGCTGTTCTCCGTCACCACATCGCCCCGCAGCACATTGCCGTCGCCGTCCTTGACGTGGACGTCCCAGAGCGACGACCAACAGCCGACGTCACTCCAGCCAGCCGAGAGCGGGACCACGCAGGCGCGCGAAGTCTTCTCCATCACCGCGTAGTCGATGGAGTTGTCCGGGCAGCACTCGAAGGTGTCGGCATCGATGTGCACCGCCTCGTGCTCGGCCGTGCTGCGTTCCAGGGCCAGCACGCAGGTGTCGTAGATATCCGGTTCGTGGTTGCGCAGCTCATCCAGATACCGGCTGGCGCGGAACAGGAACATGCCGCTGTTCCAAAAGTAGCCAGCGGAACGGACGAATTCGCTGGCGCGGGCGATATCCGGCTTCTCGACGAACTGATCGACTCGCCAGGCACCAGAAACCAACGAATCGGCGGCGTCACCGTGGGCCGCCTTGATATAGCCGAAGCCGGTTTCCGGGCGTTCGGCGGGAATGCCGAACAGTACCATTTCACCCGCTTCCGCGGCCGCCCGGGCAATCTCCAGCGCCTGGCGCAAGGCCGCCTCATCGCTGATGACATGGTCCGCCGGCAGCACCAGCAGCAGTTCGTCGCGGCCTTCGGCCAACACCTTCAGCGCAGCGATCGCCACCGCCGGGGCGGTATTACGGCCAAATGGCTCCATCAGCAGGCTCTGTGCGCTCACCCCAATGGCGCCGAGCTGTTCGCTGACGATGAAGCGGTGCTCTTGGTTACAGACGATGATCGGCCGTTCAAACCCCTCGGACCCCAGTCGCTGCACGGTCTGTTGAAACAGCGTGTGCTCCCCGACCAGGGCCAGGAACTGCTTGGGATAGAGCTTGCGCGACAACGGCCAGAGCCGGGAGCCGCTACCGCCGGACAAAATCACTGGAATCATGCTTGCTACTCCTATGAACCCTTCAACTCTGCCAGATACGAAGGCTCACCGCTGGAGCACGGGCTCCGACTGCCGCTGAGCAACCCTTCAGGATGGGGGCCGGACAGTCCTCCTGACCGTCGCGACCGATTGCCGGGCTTTAGCCGGATATCACTGCTGCCCCCTCCATGGGTCGGCGAATCACTTGCCTCAATCACGCTCTGCCCGTTGGTCCTGCGGGCTGGCGAACAGCTGGGTGAGGTCACCACCCAGCCGGTAGGTTTTCAGCGGTTCGATCGAGCGTCGCCATTTGTCGGTACTGGGCGCGCAGCGATAGAGAGCACAGTAGGGCTCCAGCCAGGCGAACTTGCCGTCTTCCTGTAGATCCTCCAGGTCCTGTTCGACACCGGTCTTGTTCTCGAACAGTTGCGGATCCTCGATACCCTGCTCCACCCGCGTGGCCAGCCGCTGGATGGCCCGCTGGTTGTCCTCGCGCAGGTCGATGCCATTGGCCTGAGCGAAGGCCATCAGCATCAGCAGAGGGCCCATGCTGTAGTTGTGGTAGGCCAGCGCCCGGGTCTCTCGACGTAGTTCGTTGGGCAGGTAACCCTCGGCATTCACCTGGGATATACCGATGCGCAATTGGGCGACGGACCAGTCGAACAGGTCGCGGCGGTCGACCACCACGGCGGCCGCCATCACCGCCCAGGCGGCCCAGTACTGGTGGTTGTTCAGGCTATCCAGCGGCTGGTCGCGCCAGTCGCGCAGCACCTGCTCGCCGAGACGGGCGAGCCACGCTTCGATAGGCCGGGTCTCGGCCTCGCGACCACGCAGCGGCTGGGACTGCGAGAACTTCAGGCGCAGATAGGCCGAAGAGATGCTGCCAAGCGCCCACTTGCGCAGCGACTTGCCGGTGTGGGTGTACTGCAGGCTCAGCAATGCCTGGGCCTTGGCCCACTGGCCAAGCCATTCCAGGCTGCAGTCGACATGGCCCTGGCGGCCGAGGCGAAGGTAAGCCGCCACCTGTGTGTTGACGGTTTTCTCCAGCACCTTGATCTCGTCAGCCTGCTGCTGGTAACGGGCGTTGGCTTTCGCGTTGAGCTGGTCGCGCGCCGGGCCGGAGCCCTCGTATTTGCTGGGGATGTTCAGGTCGCCGACATAGGGCCGAGCAACCACGGGACAGGTATCGGCCTCACCCTTCTTCAGCGTCGCCGGCAGGGAGTAACCGGCCGGCGGCAGCAGCTCCGCAGCCAGCCCGGCAACCGGCAGCAGGGCGAGCAGCATCAGCAGGCACCCGCTGGGGGTTTTCATCACTCGCCTCCTGCCTGCGCGGTGCGCAGGCCTGGACGCTCCTCGTCACTTTTCACCTTGCACAGCCTGGCGCTCAAGCCGGTAGGGCCGGACAAGCCACCCAGCGGCCGCACGCTCAGCGAGAGGAAGGTCAGCTCATCCCAGTCGGCGTCCTCGCGCAGCTCCAACAGGAAGCGCCCTCGCCCCTGAACGCCGGCGGCACGGTTGAACATCAGGGTTTCCTGGCGGCCGTTCATGAAGGTCAAGGTGGCACTGAGCTGCCGCACGGTCGGATCGTCGAGCCGAAGGTCGAGGCGGTAATCGCTGCTGCGAATCGGCAGGACGCCATTGGCTCCGTTGAACAGCACCTGATTGGCGCCGGACTGCAGCTTGACCGAGCTTTGCAGCAAGGCCGGGCGCCCGGTGCAGCCATCGTTGACCGCCGGCACCGCCTGGCGATAGAAGTTGCGCTGGCTGAGGCTGTCGGCATTATCCAGCTCCCAGATCAGCAGTTTCGGCGGCTGGCTCTGGAACTGGGCGCTCATCAGGTACTGCAGCAAGGCCCCTGCATGGCCACTGCCGGGTTGCGAGACGTTATGCACCGGGGTCTGCAGATACTGCTCGAGGAAGCCGGCGAAGTTGAAGGCGCCAGCGCTATTGCCACTGCCGACCAGCACTACCTCCGCCCGCTCGGCCTTGTTGGCCGAGACCGGCTCGGTGATATAGCGCTGCACGAACTGACGCGGATAGCCCGTACCGCAGATCAGCTCGGCGGCCTTTTGCAGCGAGCCGCTGCGGGCAACCAGGCCAGCCGGCCGGCTCCGGTAGTCCGCATGCGGCAGCTTGCCGAACAGCGGGATGCTCCTCGCCGTTTCCGCCACCAGGCGCGCGGTACGTTCCGCCCCTTGCGGCGTCCAATGCTGGTCACCCTTGAAAAAATAATCCGGGAGATCGGCCTGGGCCTGCATCAGGCTGGCCAGGTCCGGCACCCAGATATCCAGCCCGCGCAGACGCGCCAGGGTGGCCCGATAGTTTTCCTGCGCCTGGGTCTGATCGAAGCTCGCGCGTTCCGCGGGCGGGAGCTTGTCCGCATACAGCAGGCCGCGGCTGGGCGGGTACACCAGCATCAGCTCGACGCCGTTGTGCTTGAGGGCATTGCGCAGACGCTTGAGCTGCTTGTAGCTCTGCTCGTCGAGGCCGAACTGGGCACGCAGGTCCTGGGCGCTGCTGAACAGCCAGCCATCCTGTGCTTCGATCAACCGGCCGTAACCGAGCAAGCCCGCTGCCTGATAGGTGCTGGCATTGGCCGCCGCCGGGCAGAGCTGGCAGCAGGCCTCGGCCTGGTAGGTCGGTGCCGCCGAGAGGCTGGCCGCGCCGGCAAGCAGGCCGGCGCCGAGAAGAATGCGTGCCCTGTTCATCTCATCACTCCTTGCTCGCCAGGCTGCCGACGGGCTCGATCAGCACCGCCTGTTGCTGGCGCAGCAGAATGTCCATGATTTCGCTCTGACGCTCCCCCAGCAGCCCCGAGAAGGAAATGCCGGAGGCCTTTGGCGGAGCGAGGATGGTCAGTTTGTAGAGCTCGAGCTTGCTCGGCAATTGCACGGAGATCGGGCTGGAACCGTTGCCGATCATCTGCCCGCCGACGATGCGCAGCGACAGCTTGGCCTCGTAGGGGTCCTCCTGCAGGTCGCGGTCGGTACCACGCAGGTCCTTGATATGGCCGTAGATACCGGTGAGCCGGTTGGCCACCAGGACGTTCTCGTAGAGGCCGACAGCGACGCTGTTGCGCACCCGGATGCCGTGCCGCTGGTTGCTCATGCTGCGGTTCTGCCAAAGCAGATTGCGCGAGCTTTCATAGAGCGTGATGCCGTCGGAGCGGTTCTTGTAGGTCTCGTTGCGGGCGATCAGGTTGTTCACACTGTTGCGGTCGATGACGATGCCGGAGAGTTGGTTGTCGTGGGACTTGTTGTCGAAGATCCAGCTGTCATTGACCTCGCGGGAAATGATGATGCCGTGCTTCTTCCGGGTCCCGTAGGCTTCGTTCTCGGCGATGATCAGTCGCCGCGAGCGGTCGTGCGGGTCGATACCGTAGACGATGTTGTTTTCATAGGTGTTGCCGCGGATCACCACATCGTCGGCCTCGTAGCAGTAGAAGCCGTACCACATGTCGATGAAGCGCGAGTTGAGTAGCCAGCCGGTCGGCCGTGCTCGCTTCATCTTCGGCGCCATGCGCGGGCTGTATTGCGAGATGTTGAAGCCGTAGGCCTTGCTCGCGTCGTAGCCGAAACTGCTGATGACACTGTCGGTGACATAGGTCTCGGTGCCGCCCCAGGCCAGGAAGTAGGGCCGGAATTCCTTGGGGTCGCGCCAGAAGGCCGGGGTGCCTTCTTTCTCGCGCCAGGCGGTGAGCCTGGTGTCGGTGATGAACATCCGCCCGTCGTTGACCAGGAAGGCACCGGCTTCCTGGGACAGGCGCAGCTCCTTGGTGCCCCGGTCGATGTGCAGGGTAGCGCCGGGGCGCACGACGATCGGCAGGCGCGCGAGGTAGACACCCGGTTCGGTCTCGGCGAAGGCGGATTCCGGCAACTGCCGCGCCAGCTCGGCGCTGTTCAGGTAGCCCTGTTCGATGAAGATCGCCTGGGGCATGCGTTTCTGCCGCACCACCCACTCGCGCAGACGCTCCTCGCCACCGATGAACTCATCCAGCGCATCCTCGTGCAGCATTTCCTTGATCAGCGCCCTGCCCGCCGGCTGGCGCTGGATCTTTGCCGCCACCGCCGCCGCGGTGAAGCCGGACAGATCCGGCAGCAGCGGCGGCGGGATTGCGACCGAGCTAGCCGGCGCGGCGCTGATCCGGTAGCCAGCCGGCGGCGACTCGAGCGTTTCCGCTTGCGCGTGCATGCAGGCAAGAAGCCCTGCAAGCGTCAGCGCGACCCGGCTTACTGCGTGCATAAAACCTCCTGCCTGGCGCCGGATTCAGAAGCGCCAGATCACATCGACGAAGGCGCGGTGCATATAGGCGTCAACCTCATTGCCGTAGGCATCGCCGGGCTTGAACAGGCCGCCGCGAAAGCGCACCAGCGCCGAAGGCTCGTCGATCGCCTGGCTCATCGAAGCCGGCAGCAGGCCTTGCTTGAAGTACTGGGTGAGGATCAGGTCGACTTCCTGACCGAGGTCTTTTTCACCCTCGAGCAGTGCCACTTTCGGGCCTGTGTTGACGTTGCCATCACCGTCGGCATCGACCAGGGCATCGACCCCGCTGTTGCCGAGCGGCTGATGGTCATCGACCCGCCAGAATTTGTGGTAGACCAGGCTGGCGTCGTAGTCCTCACGCAGCTGCCAGGAAGCGAACAGGGTCGCGGCCTGTAGATTGCTCAGTTCGGCGCGGAACGCCTCGCCGAAACGATGCACCCGCGAACGGGTACCGGTGTAGTTGGAGCGGTTGCTTTGCAGGCCGGTCTGCTGGTAGTTGCTCGAGCCGTCGCTGCCACCGCCGCCGCTACTACGGGCGTAGGCGCCGCCGATTTGCCAGTTGGGGCCCAGGCGCAGACGGATACCCAGGTCGGTGGCCCAGGCATCGACGTCAGCGCCTTGCTTGCCGGTGGCCACTTGCTGGCCGTTCAGCGTGCCGCTGTCCAGGGTGTCGCGATCACCGCTCAGCCAGGTAGCGCTGGCCCAGTAGTTGAGCGAATTCTGGTTGCGGTAGTTGTAGGCGTCGCTGTTGGCCTCCAGGCCCAACCAGGTCAGGTCTCCGCTGCTGGTCTTGTCGAGTTCGTCGACCGGTTCGCCGGGGCTGGGCAGGTTGCCGTCATCGTGGCTGTGGTGCGCGCGGAGGCTGACCCATTGACCCGGCTGCCACTGGGTCGAAATATCGCCAACTAGATGCAGGCGATCCTTATCGTCGGGAGCCAGCTCGTCGAGGTCGGTGCGGTATTCGCTGAAGCGTTCGGCCACCCCGAGGTTGGCGCGCAACAAGGTGGTGTCGAAGGTCCAGTTCAGCGCTTCGATATTGGTATCACGCCATTGCCCGTCTTCGTTGCGCAGGCGCTGGCGACCGAAACGCAGCACTTCGCCGGGGTAGGCGGTGAAGCCGGAATAACCGATCCAGAATTCACGCAGGGCCAGGTAACTCTTGTCCGGCTGACGGCTGTCGTCGCTGCTGCTACCGGACTCGCTGTCGAGGTCAGTGGATTGCAGGGTGTCGGTTTCGATGATGTCGGTGGCGGTTACCGCCTGGCCCATGGCGTAGGCGCTCCAGTCACCACGCTGGCCGTAGGCCCAGGGCCGCAGGTCCAGACCGATGCCGCTGACGTCGCCGCCACTGCGGGTACCCAGGTCGCGGTCATCCTCAGATTGGGCGGTGACCTTGATGTCCAGGCCAAAGTTCTTGTCCAGACTGAGTGCCGCCGACACCGTTGCTCCCCACAGCAACGAACCGCCCAGGAGCACCCCAGTACCGACCCAGGGAGTCATCTTTTTTATTGTTGTTTTCATAGCGCGTCCATTTCGTTTTCCAGCGGTTGAAGGATGGCCAGGCGCGCAGGGTTGATCTGCCGCGTCTGCTGCTCTTCCTGAAGTATCTGCATGGCTGTCTGGCGCTCGGCCGGGAGCATGCTCTGCTCCAGGCTGGTCAATAGCGCACTGGCCTCGGGCAGCGCCTGGCTGCGCGCCATCTGGGCAAAGACATAGGCGTTGACACGGTTGACCTTGACCCCGCGCGACTCGCTGAACAGCTGGGCCAGGGCGAAATCGGCGCGGCTGTGTCCGGCCCGCGCGGCCAGCAGCAGATGATCGGCCGCCTTCTGCGGGTCGACCTGGCCGAGGTAGCCGCGACGGTAGATTTGCCCGAGGTAGAAGTGCGCCGCCGGTTGCTCGTCGGCCGCACGCAGCAGGTGTTGCACGGCCAATTGCGGGTCCTGCGGCAGCACGCTGCCATCGTAGTAAAGACGCCCGGTCAGCAGTTCGGCACGGCTGTCACCGGCTTCACGGCCGCGCTGCAGGTAGCCGAGCATCTGTGCGGAGTCGCCGAGGGCCGGATAGTCGAACAGCAACTTGGCCAGCGCGGCCCAGGCGCCGGGATAGGCCGGCGCGACTTCCTGCAGCAGCGCGTAGGCATTGCTCAGGTCCGCCGGCGCGGGAATGCTCGGGTCGGCCAGGACCAGGGCCACGGACTCGACCCGGGGCGGCGCGATCCAGAGGTTGGCGTAGGCCCTGCGCAGCTCCTGGAGCAGCGCCGCCTGTGCCTGCGGCTGGTCACGCAGGCGGTTGACGGTAGCCAGCTCGACATAACAGACATCCTGCAGGCGCAGCAGCAACCGGCATTTCTGCTCGATCTCATCGAGGTGAGCGACGTAGCTGCCGTTGCTACGGTAGATGAGGATCTGCGCCAGTTCGGCCTCGGCTATGCCCTGTCCGCGCCAGTCGTCCACCAGCTTCTGCGGGTCGACCGACGGCGAGAGCTGCGGGTAGCTGACATACAGCAGTGTCAGCGGGACCACGGCACTGTACTCGCCCTGCTCGATCGCCTGGTTCAGCAGGCCTTCCGCTTCCTTCAACTGAGCATCGCTGGCACCGCCCTGACGCAACAACAGGCGCCCGAGCCGCGACTGCGCCTTGACCGAGCTGAGCGCGGCCTGTCGGTAAAGGCTTTCCGCCTGCTCGATCTGGCCTGGGTCGCGGCTGCCAGCCTGCAGGTCGCCGAGCGCGGTCTGGGCATCGGCATAGCCCATCTTCGCCAGTTCTTCATACTGCTGCCGGGCGGTCGCGCTATCGCCACGCAGCAGTGCTTCCCTGGCCAGTTGCTGGTCCGGCAAGCCGGAACAGCCCTGCAACAGGCCGAACAGCGCAACGTACAACAGGGCGCGTTTCATTTGCCGGTCGCCATGACTTTTTCGATCAGAAAATTGCCCGCCATACCGTCGATGGTCACCTCGACCGGGCGCCTGGCCATCTGCGTGGTCAGGGGCTCATCGGTGAGGATCGAGACACGGATGTCCGAAGCCAGGTCGCCCTGCTGCAAGGAAACAGCGCTGATCTTGCCACTGCGCGGAGTGCTCTCGCCGGAGATCTGCACACGCACCTCAGCGCCCGGCTGCACCTTGGAGAACGTCTTGTAGGGGAAACGCGCCTCGATAGTCGCCTCGCCATTCAACGGCATCAATTCGAATACCGGCACGCCCTTGCTGGCCGGCTGGCCATCCCCCACGAACTGCGCCACCACGCGGCAGTCGCAAGGGCTGGTCAGGGTTCCCTGCAAGGTCTTGCTGAACAGTCGCTCGATGTTTTCCGGGGTCATCT
Organism: Pseudomonas sp.; assembly: GCA_050739815.1. Lineage (GTDB taxonomy): Bacteria > Pseudomonadota > Gammaproteobacteria > Pseudomonadales > Pseudomonadaceae > Aquipseudomonas. The sequence continues at coordinate 22,802 of JBOICE010000148.1, forward strand.
GCTCTGCCGGCAGGTTGTTCTTCAGCACATCGAGCATGGTCGCGGAGAAGGTCGCCAGCGGTGCGCCCTTGGCCACCTCGCCCCCGACCTTGACCAGACTGGCCTGCAGCACGCCTTCACGCGGCATGCTGACATTCTGACTCGGCAGGCTGACCATGGCCGAGTCAGCATGGGTGACGAAGTACAGGTTGTAGAGCTGGTTGAGAATGTAGGTAAAGGCACCGATACCGACCAGGAGGATTGCCAAGCTGAAGCCGAGCGCCCGCAGCCGTGAGAGGAAACCCATGGCTCCCGCGCCATCCTTGCCCTTGCGCGCCTTGGCAAAGTTATCGCGCTGCAGGGTGCCGAGCATGTCGCCCATGGTCACCATCTCGCCGCTGGTGTACGAGGTGATCAGGTAGCGCAAGGCCGCGACTTCACGCGGGCGCAGGTTGTAGAACTCGCAGCCGACACGCTTGCCATCGGCGTAGACCGAACGGACCTGGAACTCGGTATCGATGGCCATGCTCAGCCCGTCGATCTGGAACACCAGCTTGCCTTTGTGATGCTCGCCGAGCGCCATCGGCTGGCTGGTCTGAGTGAAGCTGAAGCCACCTGCGGAGAGGTCCAGAAGTTCGCTCTCCAGCGCCTCCCGGTTGGGGCCCACGAAGCGGATCCTGGCCGGCATTTTCAGACGCGCATACTGACGCTGCGCTTCCGACTCATGGACGACGTTGGTATTGGTGACTGCACCGGTCGCTACGCTCATAAAAAGATTCCTTCCGAACTCCAATTGAAACCCCTGCAGGACCGGCCTCGTTGCCTCTCCCGCACCCCTTCACTCAAACGACGCTCATCAGCACGGCCAGAAAAACACTCACCGCGGAAAACGTCATGGTTCGTGATGACCAGGTATTGAACCAGCGCTGGAAGCTGGCGAGATCGCGGCTGAGCTTGGTCGGCTGACGGGTCCAGGACTGCCGGTCGAGGCGGAAGAACACGTGGATCTTCACGAGCGCGCCGACGATCTGGTTGTAATAGAGAATCAGCGGGTAAGCCGGTCCCACATGGTGCCCGGATGCCAGCAGCAGCAGGCTCAGTTGCAGCCGGGTGAAGCCGATCCACAGCACGTAGATCAGCAGGAACACGATGCCGTATTTGAGGCTGGCGATGATCGCCACCAACGGCCCGAGCAGACTGGTCCACATCGATACTCGCTGGTCCAGCAACACCACGCAGGTGAACCAGCCCAGACGACGGGGACCGAGGCGTAGCGCACGGGAGTTCTGCCGCAAGTTGTTGCCGTACCAGCGGAACATCAACTTGCGACTGGCCTTGAAGAAGCTCTTCTCCGGCGGGTGTTCGACCGTGTTGATCGCCGCATCCGGCACGTAGAAGGTGTCGTAGCCCAGGCGCATCAGGCTGTACCAGCTGGACTTGTCGTCGCCGGTGAGGAACTTGAAACGGCCTAGACGCCAGTGATCCAGCGAGTCGCTTTCGACATCGGCAATGAACCCCGGGTTGGTCACCACCCGCGCGCGGAATACCGACATGCGCCCGGTGAGCGTCAACACGCGCTTGGAAAGTGCCATGGAAGACATGTTGATGTGGCGCTGGGCGAAGCGCAGCTTGTGCCACTCGCTCATGATGTAGCTGCCGCGCACCTCGCAGAACTCGTTGGTGGTCAGGCCGCCAACCTTGGGGAACAGCTTGAAGTAGGGCACCGTGGCCTTGACCACGCCAGGGGCCAGCACGGTATCGCCGTCGACCACCGCCACCACCGCATCGTCATCCGGCAGGTGCCGGGAAATCGCCCGAAACCCGTAGGCCAGACCGTCTCGCTTGCCGGTACCGGCGATGCGGACGAAGTCCAGCTTGACCCGCTCCGGGGGGTTGAGCTTGCCCCAGAGGCTCTTGATCAGCAGTTCATCGGACATTTCCACCAGCGAACAGACCACCGTGGTCGGATAGCCGCAGCCGATCGCATCCTCGATCACCGAGCGATAGACCTGGGCAGTAGTCAGGGCATCGATGCGAAAACTGGTCACCAACAGGAAGACATGCGAGGGATCGGCCCGCTCGCCGAGCTCGCGCGCCTGCCTGCGGTAATGGGGAAACACCAGGTAAAGGAAAATCAGCCCGCGCACGTAGTGGATGGCGCCCATGGAGTAGCGCCAGATACCGACCACGCCGAGCAGCAGGAGGAAATCCTTCGACTCAGGGTCGAACACCGTTTCCGGCATCGCCAGAGCCAGCAGCATCAGCACTGTGCAGTAGAACAACCAGCCTGCGCATTCGCGCAGGATTCGTCCGAATCCGTCCATACGCTTGCGTCCCACCCTGTTTGCTCGACCACTACAGCGTAGCCAGCACGTACAGCGCTCGAGACAGCTCCTACCAGCAGATGCCTTCCATCGATGCGCCGCTGGGCTCCTTCATGAAGCCCACCAGATCGACGATCTTCTTCCCCGCCGGCACGTTGCCGACAAGGCTCGCGAACTGCTGATCGCTGTTGCCGATCACGATCACATCCGCCTGGCTCACCACTTCGTTGAGGTCGGCGCACAACAGGGATGACACATGCGGAATCTTCGACTCGATGTATTCCTTGTTCGCGCCATAGACACGGGCGTACTCGACGTTGCTGTCATAGATGTGCAGGTCGTAGCCCTTGCCGATGAGCATCTCGGCCAACTCGACCAGCGGGCTTTCACGCAGATCATCGGTACCAGCCTTGAAAGAGAGGCCAAGCAGGCCGATACGGCGTTTGTCGTAGCTGGCGATGATGTCGAAGGCTCTTTCCACCTGAACCCGGTTGCTGCGCATGATCGAGTGCAGCAGCGGGTGCTCGATGTCCAGCTGGCTGGCGCGGTAGGCCAGCGCGCGCACATCCTTCGGCAGGCAGGAGCCACCGAAGGCGAAGCCGGGGCGCATGTAGTACTTGGAGAGGTTGAGCTTGTGGTCCTGGCAGATCACGTCCATCACCTCGCGGCCATCGACGCCCACCGCCTTGGCGATGTTGCCGATCTCGTTGGCGAAGGTGACCTTGGTGGCGTGCCAGACGTTGCAGGTGTACTTGATCATCTCCGCGACTTCGATGCTCTTGCGGATGATCGGCGCGTCCAGCTCGCTGTAGATGGCCTCCAGCAAGTCGCCGGAGGCCTGGTCCAGCTCACCGATCACGGTCATCGCCGGGAAGTCGTAATCCTGGATGGCGGTGCTTTCACGGAGGAACTCCGGGTTCACGGCGACACCAAAATCGATTCCCGCCTTCACTCCCGAATGCTTTTCCAGCATCGGGATGACCACGGAGTTCACCGTGCCCGGCAGCACCGTGCTGCGCACGACTACGGTGTGGCGCCCGGCTTTCTCCGGCAGCACGCTGCCGATCTGCTCGCACACCTGGGCTATATAGGAAACGTCCAGATCACCGTTTTTCTTGCTCGGTGTAGGCGCCGCGATGAACGACACCTCCGTGGCCATCACGGCTTCACGCACATCCAGGGTGCCACGCAGGTTGCCGCTGCTGACGCCCTTGTGCAGCAGGGCCTCCAGCCCTGGTTCGACGATCGGCGACTTGCCGTTGTTGATCATGTCTATTTTGAGCGGTGTGACATCTACCCCGATGATTTGGTGACCGCGTGCGGACAGACAACCCGCACAAACTGCACCGACATACCCGAGCCCAAAAATACTGATGCGCATTGCTTGACCCCCTTAGCAAATTACCAACCGGACACCACGCAAACTGCGGATATCCATCTCGAACGAGACTCATAGGCACGGCAGAATCCCTTGCACTCAGGCCAACTAAGACCTGGAATTCTTTGCATTCAGAAAGCACAACAGCCGCAATTCAGGTGACAGACTCAAAAAGGCAAATTGAGTGCCAGATGCACACCCAGATAAGCACTTAAAAGTTTCAAAATTAATAAACAACAAAAACAATAAATTAGCGTCAAGACCCCCCGCAAAACCTGGGCCTAAGCAAAAGTTATAAAAACACCAAAAGAAAGCATTTGAATCCATGAGAGCCTGAGAAAAGTGCAACCCTAACCAACTCAGTACACAACAACAAAGACCATAACTCCAATTTAGGCAAGAACTTAAAGCGTCAAATAATAGGCGACAAACAGTCGCCGCATAACGACTTCGATATATCGCAAACAATTAAAGTTATTAATCCAATATAACAATCAGCTTATTGCCACAACAGGTGACGAAGATCGCTGCGCAGTTGCGCGGCGTAGCGAGTAAAGATCCAGAGCACTTCGGGGGC
>JBOICE010000149.1:0-6129 GCA_050739815.1 Pseudomonas sp.
CGGGCAGGTGCAGACCTCGCCCTGGTTGAAGAACGCCAGCACCAGGCCCTCGGCGGCTTTTTCGATAAAGCTCGGCTCGGCCTGCATGATGTCTTCGAAGAAGATGATCGGCGACTTGCCGCCCAACTCGACTGTGCTGGGAATGATGTTCTCCGCCGCGCATTTCATGATGTGCGCGCCGACCGGGGTCGAACCGGTGAAGGCGATCTTGGCGATGCGCTTGCTGGTCGCCAGCGCCTCGCCGGCTTCCTTGCCGAAGCCTTGCACCACGTTGAGCACGCCGGCCGGCAGCAGGTCGCCGATCAGCTCCAGCAGCACGCTGATGCCCAGCGGAGTCTGTTCCGCCGGTTTGAGTACCACGCAGTTGCCGGCGGCCAGCGCCGGGGCCAGCTTCCAGGCGGCCATCAGCAGCGGGAAGTTCCAGGGGATGATCTGCCCGACCACGCCCAGCGGTTCATGCAGGTGATAGGCGACTGTGTTGCCGTCGATCTCGGCGGCGCCACCTTCCTGGGCGCGTAGGCAGCCGGCGAAGTAACGGAAGTGGTCGGCGGCCAGCGGAATGTCGGCATTCAGGGTTTCGCGCACGGCCTTGCCGTTGTCCCAGGTTTCGGTGACGGCGAGCACTTCCAGGTTCTGCTCGATGCGGTCGGCGATCTTCAGCAGGATGCCCGAGCGTTCCTGCACCGAGGTCTTGCCCCAGGCCGCGGCGGCGGCATGCGCGGCGTCCAGGGCGCGGTCTATGTCTTCGGCGCTGGAGCGTGGGAACTCGGCGATCGGCTGGCCGTTCACCGGCGAGAGGTTGGTGAAGTACTGGCCCTTGAGCGGGGCGACGAACTCGCCGCCGATGTAGTTGCCGTAACGGGCCTTGAAGGCCACGATGGCGCCGTCGGTACCGGGGTGTGCATAACGCATGGGGAGGTTCTCCTGGCTTTTGTGCTTATTGGGGAGGAGGCGCTGTTGCGCTGGTTGAAGCCCAGAGCAAGGGTTGGGCCAGGGCGATAAGAATGCCGACTTAGAGCGGTTTGCTGATGTTCGAGGGTGGCGTGGATAAGCAGCTTTGTGGCGGATCTGGAACAGCGGCGGGTGACACTTTGTCCCAGGCTCGATACAGCCCATGACCTGTTGCTCAAGCCGCGATTGCTATGCTCATGACCCTGGGTGATGCTGCGATAAAGTGGCCGCGCCGATTGCGCGCGGGGCTGTCGCCCAAATCCTCACGGCGGAGAACAATAACAATGCCGGCGAATCAGCTGAGCCGTCACACCCAACAGGTACTGACAGTAGCGCAAGGCAAGGCCCAGACGGCGGGGCCGGCGACGGATCCCTCGATCGCCCGCTCCTGGCTGCGCTGCCTGGAGGACTACCACCTCGACCCGGCGCTGACCATGGCGCCGACGGTGCTGGAGCACGCGCGGCTACTCGAGCGCCGCGAGCGCTTGCAGCAGGTGCTGGAAATCGCCAGCGGCGAGATGAGCAGCCTGTATCAGCAGCTATCCGGTGCCGGTCACGCGGTGCTGTTGACCGATGCCCGCGGGGTGATCCTCAACAGCGTCACCGCCGCCGCCGAGCGCAAAACCTTCGAGCGCGCCGGGCTGTGGCTCGGCGCGGACTGGAGCGAGGCCTGCGAGGGCACCAATGGCATCGGCACCTGCCTGGTCGAGCGCCAAGCGCTGACGATTCACCAGGATGAACATTTCCGTGGCCGGCACACCGGGCTGACGTGCTCGGCGAGCCCGGTGTTCGACTGCCAGGGCGATTTGCTCGCGGTGCTGGACGTGTCTTCGGCGCGCCACGAGGTCTCGCGGCAAAGCCAGTTTCACACCATGGCGCTGGTCAATCTGTCGGCGAAGATGATCGAGAGCTGCTATTTCCTCCGCCGTTTCGAAGGCCAGTGGCTGCTGCGCTTTCACCTGCAGGCCGAATACGTTGGGCTGTTCAGCGAAGGCTTGCTGGCGTTCGACGACGAGGGGCGGATTAGTGCGGTCAACCAGAGTGCGATGAATTTGTTGGGCCGCACGCGGGCGAATTTGCTCGGCCAGCCGGTCGAGGCGTTTTTCGATTGCCGGCTCGATGAGCTGCTCGGCCGCGCCAGCCCGCAACCGAGTGCCAGTTGGCCGCTGCGTGCACGCAACGGGCGGGCCTTGTTCGCCATGCTGCGGGGCGTGCCGCGCAGTGTCCCGATGCCGATCACCCGGCCGAGTCTGGCAACGCCTGTGGCGGCAGCGCCGGGGCTGTGCCTGGGCGATATGGCGCTGCAAACCGATTTTCGTCGGGCCTTGCGCGTCTTCGAGCGCGATGTGCCGTTGCTGATCAATGGCGAGACCGGCTCCGGCAAGGAGGCCTTCGCCAAGGCCGTGCACCAGGCCAGCTCTCGGTCCGACCAGGCATTCGTCGCGCTGAACTGCGCGGCGATTCCCGAGGCGCTGATCGAGAGCGAGCTGTTCGGTTATCGCGGCGGCAGCTTCACCGGCGCACGCAAGGACGGTATGCGCGGCAAGTTGCAGCAAGCCGATGGCGGCACCTTGTTCCTCGATGAAATCGGCGATATGCCGCTGGCGCTGCAAACCCGGTTGTTGCGGGTGCTCGAAGATCGCCTGGTGGTGCCGATCGGGGGCGAGCCGCAGGAGGTGAATGTGCGCATCATCAGCGCGACTCACCGTGAGCTGGGTGAGCGGGTGCAAGCCGGTACCTTCCGTGAAGACCTGTATTACCGACTCAACGGGCTGGTGCTGAATTTGCCGCCGCTGCGCGCACGCAGCGACCGCTTGGAGTTGCTTGAGCATCTGCTGACGCAGGAGGCGCAGGGGCAGAGTATTTGCCTGGAGGCCGACGCACGTCAGGCACTGCTCGACTATCCCTGGCCCGGCAACGTCCGCCAATTACGCAATGTGCTGCGCACGCTGGCGGCGCTCTGTGAGGATGAGCGTGTGCGCCTGGCGGACCTGCCGCTGGAAATCCGCCAGGCTCTGCCTGTTGCGCCGGCAGGTGAGGCGAACACGGCCAGCCCCTTGGAGGATGCTGAGCGTTCGGCCTTGCTCGCGGCCTTGGAAGGCCAGCGCTGGCACATGACGCGGACGGCGCAGCAGCTCGGCATCAGCCGTAATACGCTGTATCGCAAGCTGCACAAGCACGCCATCGCGCGCAGCCAGCACCTCTGAGCGCGCGATTTGGTTTTGCCGGCGGCAGCGGAAAGCACACAGCCTAGGGGATAGTCGTTTACCTGCGAGCGCGTAGGCCAGCGTCTATCAGTCCCTCACCCCGCTGGGGCAGAGGGTCGGGGAGCCGGGGCTTGCGGGCTAACGCCAGGCCATTCCCCGACCATCCGGTGATACCGCTCTGGCCCCCCGATGGTTGCGTGCGGTAACCTGCCGGCCAGTTTCTCCGGGCTGCACAGCCTGTTTTCGAGGTCGCCTTCAAGGTAAATCATGCACATCCATATTTTGGGCATTTGCGGCACCTTCATGGGCTCGCTGGCCGTTCTCGCCAAAGAGCTGGGTCACCGGGTGACCGGCTCCGACGCCAACGTTTACCCGCCGATGAGCACCCAGTTGCAGGCTCAGGGTATCGAGCTGACTCAAGGCTACGATCCCGCGCAACTTGAGCCAGCGCCGGACCTGGTGGTAATCGGCAATGCCCTGTCGCGCGGTAATCCGGCGGTCGAATATGTGCTGAACCAGGGCTTGCCCTATGTCTCCGGCCCACAGTGGCTGGCCGATCATGTGCTGCAGGGGCGTTGGGTGTTGGCGGTGGCCGGCACGCACGGCAAGACCAGCACCAGCAGCATGCTCGCCTGGGTGCTGGAGCACGCCGGCATGAGCCCGGGCTTTTTGATCGGCGGGGTGCCGCAGAACTTTGCCGTGTCCGCACGCCTCGGCGACACGCCATTCTTCGTGGTCGAGGCCGATGAGTACGACAGCGCCTTCTTCGACAAGCGTTCCAAGTTCGTCCATTACCGCCCGCGCACTGCGATCCTGAATAACCTGGAGTTCGATCACGCGGATATTTTCCCGGATCTGGCGGCCATCGAACGACAGTTTCACCATCTGGTGCGAACCATCCCCAGCGAAGGTCTGGTGATTTATCCGCAGGCTGAGACCGCACTCAAACGGGTGATCGAGATGGGCTGCTGGACACCGGTGCAAACCACCGGTGAGGCAGGCGAGTGGCAGGCCAAATTACTCAGCGAAGACGGCTCGCGCTTCGAGGTGATTTTCGCCGGCGCCGTACAAGGCGTGGTCGAGTGGCCACTGACCGGCCGGCACAACGTCGCCAACGCCTTGGCCTGTCTGGCTGCGGCACGCCATGTCGGCGTGCTGCCGGGGCAAGGCATCGCCGCGCTGAGCGAGTTCAAGAACGTCAAGCGGCGGATGGAAAAGGTTGCCGAGGTCAACGGCATCACCATCTATGACGACTTCGCCCATCACCCGACGGCGATTGCCACCACCCTCGATGGCCTGCGCAAGCGGGTCGGCGATGCCAAGCTGATTGCGATCATCGAGCCGCGTTCCAACTCGATGAAACTCGGTGCGCACCGCGACGGTCTGCCAGACTCGGTCAAGCAGGCCGATCAGGTGTTCTGGTTCGCCCCGGCCAACCTCGGTTGGGATCTGGCGGCGACCACTGCGAGCTGCACGGTGCCTTCGCAGGTCTGCGATTCGCTGGAGGCGATCATTGCCGGAGTCAAAGCCCAGGCGCAGCCGGGCACGCAGGTGGTGATCATGAGTAACGGTGGTTTCGGCGGCCTGCACGGCAAGCTGGCCACGGCCCTGGAGGATTAAGAATTTGTTCTCAATGCGTCGTGAGCGCAGGTTAGGCAAGGCAAAAACCTGCGAGAAAGCGGAGTTTACAAGGTGTAAATGAGCATTTTGAGCAGGTTTTTAACGCAGCATAAGCAAGCGCAACAGCTTTGAGGACAAATTCCATGAGCGGTCCGGAACGTATCACCTTGGCCATGACCGGCGCCTCCGGCGCGCAGTACGGCCTGCGCCTGCTCGATTGTCTGGTACAGGAAGAGCGCGAAGTGCACTTCCTGATTTCCAAGGCCGCGCAGTTGGTGATGGCGACTGAGACGGACGTGACCCTGCCGGGCAAGCCGCAGGCGATGCAGGCGTTTCTCAGCGAGTACACCGGTGCGGCGGCGGGGCAGATTCGCGTGTACGGCAAGGAAGACTGGATGGCTCCAGTGGCCTCCGGTTCCGGTGCGCCCGGTGCTATGGTGGTAGTCCCGTGCTCGACGGGGACGCTCTCGGCCATCGCCACCGGGGCCTGCAATAACCTGATCGAACGGGCGGCGGATGTCGCGCTGAAAGAGCGTCGACAACTGATCCTGGTGCCGCGTGAGGCGCCGTTCTCCAGCATCCATCTGGAGAACATGCTCAAACTGTCGAACCTTGGCGCGGTGATTCTGCCGGCGGCTCCGGGCTTCTACCATCAGCCGCAAACCATCGATGACCTGATCGACTTCGTGGTCGCCAGGATTCTCAACGTCCTCAATATCCCGCAGGACATGCTGCCGCGTTGGGGCGAGCACCATTTGAGCAGTGATGATTAGGCTTCTGTTGCTCGTCTTGCTGGCAGGCAACCTATTCGGTTGCGCGACCACTCGCACCTTGAACGCGGCCAAGCCTGGCGCGCCGGTGGTGTATGCCGGGACGCGCCTGGATTGGTACACCTTGCATGGCGGCTGCTGCCCACTGGATCGCTTTGGCGCCGAGGCGCCCAAGTATGCCGGCGTCGATCTGCCGGCCAGCGCGCTGCTGGATACGCTGTTGCTGCCGTTGTCGTTGGCGGCGGCGCTGGGGGTCAGTCTCGGCGTGACGGGCGGGTATTAAGAGCAGGATTCGCTCAATTGGCCCAGCCGGAATAGACATAGGTCATGGGTTTGGGGCCCTTCAAATAACGAGTGTCCAGCGCGCCGATGTGAAAGCCGCCAGCACTGAGCAGCGCGGGAATATCACGGTTCAGGTGGCAACCTCCGGCCAACGGTTTCCACAACGGCGTCAGCCGATGCTGCCAGCGCAGCACCGGCAGATCCGGCGCCAGACCATGCTCGCAAAACAGCAGGCGCCCGCCGGGTTTCAGTACGCGGCGCATCTCGTGCAGTGCCGCCACGGCATCCGGGATGGTGCA
>JBOICE010000150.1:0-11075 GCA_050739815.1 Pseudomonas sp.
CTGCCCGAAGGCGAAAGCTTCACCCTGATCGCCGACAGCGACTGCCACGCCATGCTGATCGGCGGCGCTCCGCTCGATGGCCTGCGGCGGATGAACTGGAATTTCGTCGCCAGTGACCCGGCGCTGATCGAGCAAGCCCGCGAGCGCTGGGCCAAGGGTGATTGGCCAAAGGTTCCGGGAGAAACCGAGCGCATCGAATTACCGCGTTGAGACGGTTTGCTACAGATGACATGCCAGAAGCCGTTGGCAGGATCACCAACCGGGAAGGCCTGGCGGCCTTGCCGTCGCGTGCTCGGTTACTGTGCAGCAAACACCTCATCGAACAGATCGTTCATAGCCTTGAAGGCGCGGGTAGCCACCGTTGGGTGGTACTGGTTGCGTCCCGGAACATTGGCCAAAGGGTTAGTGAAGGAGTGCACCGCTCCACCGTAGCTGACCAATTGCCAATCGATTTTCGCGGCTTTCATCTCGGCAATGAAGCCATCGACCTGGGCCGGCGTTACCGCCGGATCGTTCGCACCATGCAACACCAGCACCGGCGCCTTGATGTTCTGCGCATCCGCCGGATTCGGTGTATCCAGATTGCCATGGAAGGACGCGAAGCCTTTTAACGGCGCGCCTGAGCGGGCCAACTCCAGCACCGAACCACCACCGAAACAGAAGCCAATAGCCCCGAGCCTGTTCGTATCGACCTGCGAGGTCTGCGCCTTCAGCACCTCGACTGCAGCCTGGGCACGCTTGCGCATCATGGGTCGATCCGCTTTTACCGCATCGGCGGCGGCTTTCGCTTCATCCGGGTTGGACGGCCGCACCCCCCTGCCGTACATATCCGCCACAAACACCACATATTTGCTCCCGGCTGCGCGCGCGGCCATCTTCGCCGAATCCCCGGTCACACCGAGCCAGTCGGGCACCATCAACAGCCCCGGCCGTGGGCCAGTTACGCTGTTGTCATAGACCAACAAGCCCTCGAAGGCTTTGCCGTCGATCTCGTAAGGTACTGCCTTCTCCACTACAGCAGCTTCGGCAAGGCCAACCAGGCCAACCAACGCCAGGGGTATAAGTGACTTTTTCATCGACCGTACTCCTGTTGAGTGAATAGCCAATCAACAATAGCCCCTGGTGTCGAACAGCCCAAGAAAAGGCGCTTATCGGAATACTGGGAGACGCCGGCCAGACAAATAGGTGTTAACCCTCACACCTCCCGGCATGGCGTGAAAACCCAAAGAAAAAGCCCGCCAAAGCAGGCTGTGTGAAAACTCCCGCTCAATCCTGAGGTTCGCGTTGCTACGCGAATTTCTCAGAAATTTTCCGAGCTGACTTGCTCAGAAAGAGCGAGGGAACGCCAAATTTGATCGTTAATTGATCAACGCTTGGCGCTCAAAAAGTTTTCACACGGCCTGAAAGGACGGGCTTTTTCTTTACCACGAGCGTCAGGCGGAGAGTTCCACCAGCAGCTTGTTCAGCCGGCGCACATACGCCGCTGGGTCTTTCAAGCTATCCCCAGCTGCCAAAGCAGCCTGGTCGAAGAGGATGTGCGACAGGTCGCCAAAACGCTCTTCGCTCTGCTCGCCATCCAGCTTCTCGATCAGCGGATGCGCCGGGTTGAACTCGAAAATCGGTTTCGAGTCCGGCACCTTCTGCCCACTGGCTTCAAGGATCTGGCGCATCTGCAGACCGAGATCCTGCTCGCCAATGGCCAGAATCGCAGGCGAATCGGTCAGACGATGAGAAACCCGCACTTCACTGACTTGGCTGCCCAGCGCCGTTTTCAAGCGCTCGACCAGACCCTCTTTGGCCTTGGCGGCCTCTTCCTGGGTCTTCTTGTCTTCTTCCGAATCCAATTTACCGAGATCCAGATCGCCACGGGCGACGTCGACAAAGTGTTTGCCATCGAACTCGGTCAGGTAGCTCATCAGCCACTCGTCGATGCGGTCGGTGAGCAGCAGCACTTCGATGCCTTTCTTGCGGAAGACCTCCAGGTGTGGGCTGTTCTTCACCTGGGCATAGCTTTCGCCGGTGAGGTAGTAAATCTTCTCCTGACCTTCTTTGACGCGGCCAAGGTAGTCGGCCAGGGCAACGCTTTGCTCGCCGCTGTCATCGCTGGTGGAGGCGAAGCGCAGTAGGCCGGCGATCTTCTCCTTGTTGGCGAAGTCTTCCGCCGGGCCTTCCTTGATCACCTGACCGAAGTCCTTCCAGAAGCCTTTGTATTGCTCAGGCTCGCTCTTCGCCAGCTTCTCGAGCATGTCCAACGCGCGCTTGGTCAGCGCCGACTTCATCGAGTCGATCACCGGATCCTTCTGCAGGATCTCGCGGGAAATGTTCAGCGATAGGTCGTTGGAGTCGACCACCCCCTTGATAAAGCGCAAGTACAGCGGCAGGAACTCGTCGGCCTGATCCATGATGAATACGCGCTGCACGTACAGCTTCAAGCCGTGCGGCGCTTCACGTTGGTACAGATCGAACGGCGCACGCCCCGGCACATACAAGAGCGAGGTGTACTCCAGCTTGCCTTCGACCTTGTTGTGGCTCCAGCTCAGCGGGTTCTCGAAATCGTGGGCGACGTGTTTGTAGAACTCTTGATACTCCTCGTCCTTCACCTCGGTGCGCGGGCGAGTCCACAGCGCGCTGGCGCGGTTGACGGTTTCCCACTCGACTTCGGTTGGAGTCTCTTCGCCATGCTGCTCTTTCGGTAGCTCGATCGGCAGGGCGATATGGTCGGAGTATTTCTTGATGATATTGCGCAGGCGCCAGCCGTCGGCAAACTCGGTTTCGCCGCTTTTCAGGTGCAGCACGATGCGCGTGCCGCGCTCGGCTTGCTCGAGAGTGGCGACCTCGAACTCGCCCTCGCCCTTGGACGCCCAATGCACGCCTTCGCTTGCCGGCTGGCCGGCACGACGACTGAACACTTCAACCTTATCGGCAACGATAAAGGCCGAATAAAAGCCCACGCCGAACTGACCGATCAGGTGCGAGTCTTTTTTCTCGTCGCCCGACAGATGCTTCATGAAGTCGGCGGTGCCGGACTTGGCGATGGTACCCAGATGCGTAATCGCATCCTCGCGGCTCATGCCGATGCCGTTGTCTTCCAAGGTGACGGTATTGGCGTCCTTATCGAAACTGACCCGGATCTTCAGCGGATCGCCGCCTTCGAGCAGCTCCGGCTTGGCCAGGGCCTCGAAGCGCAGCTTGTCGGCCGCATCGGAGGCGTTTGAGATCAATTCGCGAAGGAAAATTTCCTTGTTGGAATACAGCGAATGGATCATCAGGTGAAGCAATTGCTTCACCTCGGTCTGGAAGCCCAGGGTTTCTTTTTGAGTTTCCACACTCATGGTCGTCTAACTCCACTCAGATGGCATAAGCCGCAATAGCGGCGGATGTCATGCAGATGGGGGCAACGACAGAGATTTCAAGTGCTTAGCGAATCAAGGTTCGAGCAGCTCAATCGTCTTGATCTCTTGCGCCTGCACTGCAAAGCTGGCCTCGCCCTGCCCGCTCAGATTACGCCGGATGGCGATGCGCCCGTCCGGGTTAATTCCCGTGAAACGACCTTCCGCCAGGCTGCCGCGCTCGGTCACGATCCGCATGCTCAAATTCTGATAATGACTTGGATTACTTTGCAGGCGTTGCAAGGTGAAGCGCAAACGTCGATCGAGTGGACGGCTGGCCTGCTCCGGGCTAGGCATTGCATCCCCCTCGACGGCCTGGCGGCTGCCAACGCTAGCCACTGGCTCGGTAGGCAGGGGCGAAAAATGATCCCCTTGCACTACCCAGCCCTGCGATTCGCTTTTCTTCAGCCGCAACGGCAAATGTTGGGGCTGGCCATTGATCTTCGCATCGACTTCCAGCTCCAGACTGGTGGCTGGCAACGTCACTGCAGGCAAGCGGGCCAACTGCACCAATCGAGTCGCAAAGCGGCGTGCCAAATAGTCCTCGATGACATAAGCCAAGGTATCGCGCGAATCGAAACGGGTATCGACCTTTCCGTCGACGTAACGCAAACGATCGCTAAACAGCTCGATCGTACCGCTCAAGGTGGTCTTGAATTGCGGCGGCAAAACCAAATGGAAGTCGCCCACCAGCTTGTTCGGCGCCAATGGTTTGAGGCTCAGGTGCAACGTGTAACCGTGGCTCAGGCGGCGCGCCTCGGGTAGCTCCTGCTCGGGCAGCAACCAATTGATCTGAACCTCCGGTAACGAGCCGCGATCCTGCGGTAGCACGTCCACCCGCACGGCGCCGGTGACCGGTTGCGGCAGGCGGATGCTGATTTCGCGGTTGGCGAAAAAGTCTTGTCCTTCCCGAAGGCTCAAGATGCCATCGATGAACTCGCCCTGCTGGGGTGAAAACGGCTGGCCATTGAGCTCACCACGCAGATGAATGGCCAACTCGGCCGGCGCCTGTGCCTCGGGCTTGAGCCAATTCAGGCTGAGGATGGCTTCCAACCGCTGCGCATCGTGACTGGCGAGCAAGGTCAAACCAACCACCAGGGGAATGAACCCCAGCGCACTCAGCATTACCGCCTTACGTGCGGTGCGCCAGTAACGCAACACATACACCAGGGTAAGCGGGGGCAACAAACTGCCCAACCCCCAGAGCAGGCTGGTGCCGAAGGCCAGCATGACCAGCCAGACCAACCCGGCCAGCATCAGCAGCAAGCCACCGAGGATCAGCAACGCATCCATCCAGAATTCCTTAATCTTGAACCGCGCTAGCCTGCGGTAATCCTGCTGTTTAAGGCACGTCGACCTTGAAATGCGCACGGGCGGTGGCAATCGGCTCGTCTTGAGTGCTCTGCCAGGCCGTAATGGCAACGTTGGCGACGCGACGACCCTGGCGCCACACCAGACATTTGGCGTAGGTGTCACGATAATTGCCGGCGCGTAGGTAATCTATCGAGAAGTCGATGATTTTCGGCAAATGTGGAATACCCATGAACATCAGCAGATGGAGCATGGCGCTATGCTCCATAAAGCCTGCGATCACCCCGCCATGGAGCGCTGGAAGTATCGGGTTGCCGATACAGTCTTTGTTGGCCGGCAGACGAAAGACCATGTCATCGCCCAAGCGTAAACACTCGATACCCAGCAACTTGGCGTAGGGAATCAGGCTGAGCAGCCCGTCGTAGTCATTCTTCTCATGCGCTTCGCGCACCAATTGGTTGAGGCTCAAGCTGCTCATGCGGCACCGCCCTGAATATCTTGCTTGAGTTCTTTACCACCCTGAGCGCCCTTGCCCATGCGCATGAAGGTCCCGACCACATGGGCGATCGGCTGCTGCGGGTCGTCCTGGTAGGCATAACCACGGGTAAAGATGATATTCGGCGTCACTCGGTAGCACTCGGCGACCCCATAGACATCCTTGTTCGGCTCCGCCGGGTGCATATAGTCGATGCGCAGGTCGAGGGTTGGGCAAATTTCAAACTCCGGCAGCACGCAGAGTGTGGAAATACCGCAGGTTGTATCCATCAGTGTGGTAATAGCGCCGCCATGGATCACCCCGGTTTCAGGATCACCAATGATTTGCGTGCTGTAGGGCAAGCGCAAAGTCAGACTCTGGCTATCGGCGGCATGCACGCTCATGCCGAGCACCTGGCAATGGCGTAAGGCCGAGAGAAAGCGCTGGGCGCGCTCGAAAATGGGGTTTTCCGACATGACAGCAACCTTCGCGGGGAACATGGCAAAGAGCCGCATAATACCCTGCCACTGCCCGAGCTTCAGCCTCGAACTACGCGGAAATCCGTCAGCATGTGCATGTTCGTGCGATTCTTCTAAGCGCAGTGGAACTTAATGTAAAACCTGAAGTTCAAAGTGCTATCAATGAAGAAAGCCACAATGGAGGCTCAAAAATGAAAAACACCCTGTCCCTTGCCCTGCTCCTGGCCGCCAGCCTTGGTCTTGCTGCCTGCGATAAGAAGGAGGAAGACAAAGCTCAGGTCCCGGCTGCTCCGGCGACTGAGACCCAACCGAGCGCACCTGCCCCGGAAGCCAGCGCACCTGCTCCGGCCGTTCCAGCCACCGCTCCAGCCACCGCACCGGAAGAACAGCCGGCGGACAGCCAGTAAGCTTTACCGCCTCCTGGAAAGCACAAGGCCCGCAACTGCGGGCCTTGTGCTTTCTGCTCTCAGAGCGCCGGGCTGAGCATTAGTATCAAGCAGCAGAGCAGGCCGGCCACCCAGACCAGACTGCGCAACTGGTGCTTGTCGTTCCAGTAGAGGAACAGGTAGAGCACCCGCGAGACGACGAAGAACACCGCCAGCAGGTCCACCAGACGGCCATGGGTCTGAGTGACATGGGCCATCAGCACACCGGCGGCGAACAGCGGGAATATCTCGATGCTGTTCTGATGCGCGGCCAGGGCCCGTGCGCCGAAGCCACTCAGTCGCGCCTGTTGGGCTCGCGGGTGACGGTTGTCATAGCCTCCGCCCTCCTCCTTCATCGCCTTGGCCACGGGGATCTTCGCCAGGTAGATCAGCATGCCGGCAATGAACAGACACCAAAACGGCAGACTCATTCGTTCTTCTCCTTGGCCGGCGCAATCACCGGTGTTGGCGTGTAAACCATCACTTCCAACACATCGGAATGAAACTCTCGGCGATACAACACCAGCACCACACCCGTAGTGACCAGCATGAAGAACCAGGGATTGATGAACCAGGCCAGCGTCGCCATGCCGAAATAATACGCACGCAGACCAAGGTTGAACTGGTTGGCGGCCATCGAGATCACCCGCGCAGCCCGCTCGGCGAACGCCTTACGCTCCGGCTCGGTAACGTGCCGCTCGCCTATCATTGGCGCCGAGCCAATCAGCACCGCGGCAAAATTGTATTGGCGCATGCACCAACTGAAGGTGAAAAACGCATAGACAAACACCAGCGCCAAACAGAGCAGCTTGATCTCCGAGACCCCACGGCTGACTGGCTCGACCAGGGGCAGATCCGCCAACAGCGAAACAGCACGATCGGAGGAGCCCAGCACAGTGAGAATACCGGCCAGAATGATCAGGGTGCTGGAGGCGAAGAACGAGGCGTTGCGCTCGAGGTTACCGACCACACTGGCGTCGGCGATGCGGTTATCGCGCAGTAACAATCGGCGCATCCAGTCTTCACGATATAGGTGCAGTACGCTGGACAAACATGGCGTATCGCGCCCCTTCCAAATGGCGTAACGCGTATAGCCGCCCCAACAAATGATGAACCAGAGGACAGCAAGCAAATGCGCTAGATAACTCTCGGTGCTAGACATGCAAACTCCTTGTAAATCAGCCGCGATTATACCCAGCCGAAGCTTTCGCCAGGCCAACAAAAAAGCCGCCCTAAGGCGGCCTTCTCGACAGTACAGTGCTTAAACCAGCACTTCCTCGCGCTCGCCCAACAAACGATCGAGCAGCGTGGCCACGGCCAAGGTAAACACCGCCGGCACCAACCACGCCAAACCTTGCTCGGCTAAGGGCAAATGCGCCAACCAGTCAGGCATCCACTGCTCTAAACCGGCGGCTTTGACCCCATCGATGATGCCGAACAGCAACGCGACCAACATCACCGGGGCGATGACACGGCTTGAGGCGTGCCAGAACTCACGACAGAAACTCAGCGCCACCAAGGCGATGCACGGCGGATAAATCGCCGTAAGCACGGGTACTGAAACCTGGATCAACAGGGTCAAGCCCAGGTTCGAAACCAGCAGCGAGAAACCCGCCAATAAAATCACCAGGGTGCGATAAGACAGCGGCAATACCCCGCTGAAATATTCGGCACAAGCACAGGTCAGACCGACCGCCGTGACCAGGCACGCCAGAGAGATCAGCGCAGCCAGGAACACACTGCCTAACGAGCCAAAGGTGTGTTGCACGTAGGCATGCAGCACCGCCGCGCCGTTACTCGCGCCTGCGGCGATTGCATGACTGCCTGCGCCTAGGCGAAACAAACTGATATACACCAACGCCAAACCCAACCCGGCAATCAGCCCGGCGATCACCGCATAACGGGTGATCAGCCGCGGCGACTCCACCCCACGGGAGCGAATCGCATTGACGATGACGATGCCGAATACCAGCGCTCCCAAGGTATCCATCGTCAGATAGCCATTGATAAAGCCTTGGGAGAACGGTGCCGCAACATAGGCTGGCTCAGGCGTACCGATGCCGCCTGCCGGCAGGGCAAAAGCCGCAATGCCAAGCATGGCCAGCGCAATGATCTTCAGCGGCGCCAAGAAGCGTCCTACCGTATCCAAAAGCCGCCCTGGATACAGCGAGACCCAAAATACGATGAGGAAATACACCAGGCTGTAAGCGAACAACGCCAGCGGACTGTCGCCAGTCAACGGTGCCAAACCGACTTCGAAAGACACCGTAGCCGTGCGCGGTGTCGCAAACAGCGGCCCGACCGCGAGATAGCAAACCGCGGCCAGCACACCACTGGCCACCCGGCCAATCGGACTGCTGAGCTCATCCATCGCCCCGCCGACCTTGGCCAGCGCCACGATGGTGATAACCGGCAGACCAACTGCGGTAACCAAAAAGCCCAATGCCGCCATCCACACGTGCGGACCGGACTGTAAACCAACGATGGGCGGGAAGATGATGTTGCCGGCCCCGACAAACAGGGCAAACGTCATAAAACCAAGTGCCAGAATGTCCTGGCCTTTCAACACTTTCATTGAGGGAAACACCACATTGCCAAATCGGAATTTGCTGAGGGTTTCCCTGAGAGGTCGAGGGAAACGCTACCCGTCCGGATAGGACAGGCCACCAAAGCGCCGTACCCCTTTTGGGGGCCGAACACGAAAATAGTTGCTAGCCTAACGAATTCGTCTCAGCTAGGCATTGACGCAGGTCGGACTGTCCGTTGCAGAAAACGGCTTGTCGCATCCGTGACAGATTCACGGCCTTATAGAAAGCACAGAGGCCACCCGAAGGTGGCCTCTGCTTTACTCTCGCAAGTCAGCCGAAGCTTACTTAACGGCCCAGCCCGTCAGCTCGGCCAAGGCCTTACCGATGTCCGCCAGCGAACGCACGGTTTTTACACCGGCGTCCTGCAGCGCTGCGAACTTCTCGTCAGCAGTGCCTTTACCACCAGAGATGATGGCGCCAGCATGGCCCATGCGCTTGCCCGGAGGAGCAGTCACACCCGCGATGTAAGACACCACCGGCTTGGTCACGTGGGCTTTGATGTAGGCAGCAGCTTCTTCTTCAGCAGAACCGCCGATCTCACCGATCATCACGATCGCTTCGGTCTTCGGGTCTTCCTGGAACAGCTTCAGGATGTCGATGAAGTTGGAACCCGGAATCGGGTCACCACCGATGCCCACGCAAGTGGACTGGCCGAAGCCGGCGTCAGTGGTCTGCTTCACAGCTTCGTAAGTCAGGGTGCCGGAACGCGACACGATACCGACTTTACCTGGCAAGTGAATGTGACCAGGCATGATGCCGATCTTGCATTCGCCAGGAGTGATCACGCCTGGGCAGTTCGGCCCGATCAGGACTACGCCCAGCTCGTCGCACTTGACCTTGGCTTCCAGCATATCGATGGTCGCGATGCCTTCGGTGATGCAGACGATCAGCTTAATACCACCGAACGCCGCCTCAAGGATGGAGTCCTTGCAGAACGGCGCCGGAACGTAGATCACGCTGGCAGTCGCGCCAGTTTGCTCTACCGCTTCCTTGACGGTGTTGAACACCGGCAGACCCAGATGAGTGGTGCCGCCTTTGCCCGGAGTCACGCCGCCAACCATTTTGGTGCCGTAGGCAATGGCTTGTTCGGAGTGGAAAGTACCTTGCGAGCCGGTGAAGCCCTGGCAGATTACTTTGGTGTCTTCATTGATCAGGACGCTCATTACTTGCCCTCCGCAGCTTTAACGACTTGCTGAGCAGCGTCGGTCAGGCTGGTTGCCGCGATGATGTTCAAGCCACTTTCAGCCAGTACTTTAGCGCCCAGTTCGGCGTTGTTGCCTTCGAGGCGAACTACAACCGGAATCTTCACGCCAACTTCTTTCACTGCACCGATGATGCCTTCGGCAATCATGTCGCAACGAACGATACCGCCGAAGATGTTCACCAGAACTGCCGCTACGTTGGTATCGGACAGGATGATCTTGAACGCTTCGGTTACGCGCTCTTTGGTCGCACCACCACCAACGTCGAGGAAGTTGGCCGGCTTGCCGCCGTGCAGGTTGACGATGTCCATGGTGCCCATGGCCAGGCCAGCACCGTTGACCATGCAACCGATGTTGCCTTCCAGCGCCACATAGTTCAGTTCGAACTTGGCAGCGTGAGCTTCGCGCGGGTCATCTTGCGACGGGTCGTGCATGGCGCGCAGTTTCGGCTGGCGATACATCGCGTTGCTGTCGATGTTGATCTTGGCATCCAGGCAATGCAGGTTGCCGTCAGCCTTGATTACCAGCGGGTTCACTTCCAACAGTGCCAGGTCGTAGTCCTGGAACAGTTTGGCCAGCCCCACGAAAATGTGGGTGAACTGCTTGATTTGGTCGCCTTGCAGGCCCAGTTGGAACGCCAGGTCACGGCCTTGGAACGGCTGAGCGCCGACCAGCGGGTCGATAGTGGCTTTGAGAATTTTCTCAGGGGTATCGTGAGCGATCTTCTCGATGTCCACGCCACCTTCAGTGGAGGCCATGAACACGATGCGACGGCTCGAGCGGTCGACTACGGCGCCCAGGTACAGCTCTTTGGCGATATCGGTGCATGACTCAACCAGGATCTGGTTGACCGGCTGACCATTCGCATCAGTCTGGTAGGTCACCAGACGCTTGCCCAGCCACTGCTGAGCAAAAGCTTTGGCGTCTTCTTTGCTACGAACCAGCTTCACACCACCGGCTTTGCCGCGACCACCTGCGTGGACCTGGGCTTTAACGACCCATTCAGTACCACCGATTTTGTCGCAGGCTTCTGCAGCCGCTTCCGGGGTGTTTACTGCGAAGCCTTTGGATACGGGCAGGCCGTATTCAGCGAACAGTTGTTTACCCTGATACTCGTGAAGATTCATGCTTATCTACCGTCTTCGTTAGGTATTGCGCATCGGCGCTGCGTATTGGGTGCCGCGCCACCTGTGACTGTCCCTGAGG
>JBOICE010000151.1:0-5741 GCA_050739815.1 Pseudomonas sp.
AACAGCGTCTTGCGGTCCGGATCGTAGGTCAGCGCGGAAACATCATCCTCCAGCCCGGCAATCGGCTGCGCTTCGATGACCACCCGATAATCCGGCAGCCAGATCGAAACAGCCCGCCACTCGCTGCGATGGCGCCATTCTTGCACTGGGAACCAGGCCCGCTCGAACAGGCGGAACTCCTGAGCCACCGCGGCCAGCAGCAACAACAGGCCCAACAGCAGGGCTCCCAGCAGGCGTTTCGGGGTCAGCAGACGACGCATTAAGTTGATGCTCACTTGGACAAGATCCACTAGAAATAACATGGCCGGACTGAATTGAAGCTTAACGCTCCAATTTGGCGGGGCCGGGCAGGCCCAAACGTTACAAGAAGAAGCACAAAAAGGACGAAAAATGGTTTTGTCATTGCTACCGGAAGAGCGTGCCCTGACCACCTTGCACACCATCGCCCTGGCGATCGGCCAGCTCGGCGTCAGTGGTGTGCCACGCCAGCGCCTGCTGCAAGACAGCGGCCTGAGCAGTGCGGATCTGGAAACCCCGGACAAACTCATCAGCCACGCCCAAGAGCTGCGGGTCTTCGCCAACGCCATCCAGTGCACCCGCGACCCCGCTCTCGGCCTATCGCTGGGCCTGCGCATGCACGTGTCGGCCTACGGCATGCTCGGCTACGGCATGCTCGCCAGCCGCACCCTGCGCGACGCGCTGAATCTGGCACTGGCGCACCCGGCACTGCTTGGCACCTACTTCAAGTTGAGCCTGCAACAGGACGGCGACGAGGCCCGCCTGGTGGCGACCGGCTACCGCTACGCCCCGGAGCTGA
Source organism: Pseudomonas sp. (assembly GCA_050739815.1). GTDB lineage: Bacteria > Pseudomonadota > Gammaproteobacteria > Pseudomonadales > Pseudomonadaceae > Aquipseudomonas. Next base: position 818 of record JBOICE010000151.1, read on the forward strand.
CGGTATTCAACACCGAGCTGTGCCTCACTTCGCTGCTCACTGTCATTCAGGATCTGCTCGGCGAGGCGGTGCGCCCCCGGCGCGTACAACTGCCCTTCCGCCAGCCGCTGCACGCCCAGGCCTATACCGAAAAACTCGGCTGCCCGGTGGACTTCGGCGCCCCGGCCAGCGCTCTATGCTTTAACGCCGCACTGCTCGACCGCGAGTTACCGCTGGCCGACCCGGTGACCTGTCATTACGGTCTGCAGCAATGCCTGAAGCTGGATGCCCAGTTGAACAGTGGCCACGATGTGCTCGAACAGATCCGCCAACACCTGGCCAGTCATTTGCGTGAGGCCAGCAGCCTGGAACGGGTCGCCGCGCAGCTGCATCGCAGCGCGCGCACATTGCGCCGCCACTTGCAACGGATGAACACCAGCTACCAGCGCCTGCTCGACGAGGTGCGCTACGACAAGGCGCGCCAGCTGTTGATGCAGACCGACCTGCCGATCTACCTGATCGCCGAACAGCTCGGCTACAGCGAAACCGCCAGCTTCCGCCACGCCTTCCTGCGCTGGAGCGGGCAGACGCCAAGCCTCTATCGGCGCTAGGCGCTCTTCACTGGGTCCCCGCCTGCGCGGGGATGACGTGGGCAGGGATCGAGATAGCGATTGCGCCCACAGCACGCAACTTGGCCAGGATTATCCCCTTTTGTCCTGATCTATCGTTCTTAGCGGTGCGGCACGCTGCCAGAATCGAATCAAAGCGGGCCAGGATCGCCAAAATAAAAGCAAAAACACAATTATAACAACACGTTAGAGTTAGATATCGACATGTCCAGCGCGATCAGCATCGAACATCTGTGCATGGAGTTTGGCGATCCGGGCCAGGGCGTCAAAGCCCTCGACAACGTCTCGCTAGAGATCCGCGCCAACGAATTCTTCACCCTGCTCGGCCCCTCCGGCTGTGGCAAAACCACCCTGCTGCGGCTCATCGCCGGCTTCGAGCAACCCAGCTCCGGGACCATCCGCCTGTACGGCGAGCCGATGCAGGATTTACCGCCCTTCCGCCGCCCGGTGAACACCGTATTCCAGAGCTATGCGCTGTTCCCGCATATGACGGTGGCGCAGAACATCGCCTTCGGCCTGGAGATGCGCGGCCTGTCAAAAAGCGAGATCGCCCAGACGGTCGGCGCCATGCTCGAACTGGTCAAACTGCCAGAGGTCGGCAACCGCCGCGCCGATCAGCTCTCCGGCGGCCAGCAACAGCGCATCGCCCTGGCCCGCGCGCTGGCCAACCGGCCCAAGGTGCTGCTGCTGGATGAATCGCTCTCGGCCCTCGACCAGAAGCTGCGCAAAAACATGCAGATCGAGTTGAAGCGCCTGCAGCACGAAACCGGCATCACCTTTATCTTCGTCACCCATGATCAGGAAGAAGCCCTGACCATGTCCGACCGCATCGCGGTCATCAACAAGGGGCAGGTGCTGCAGGTCGGCACCCCGACCGAGATTTACGAGGCGCCGGTCAACCGCACCGTGGCGGACTTCATCGGCGAAACCAACTTCCTCAGCGCCGAAGCCCTCGATAGCGGCGTACGCCTGGCCGACGGCCAGTTGCTCAGCGCCTTCAGTGCCAAACGCGGGGCGGTAACCCTGGCGATCCGCCCGGAACGGGTCAGCCTGGCCGAGGATGGGCAACTCGAGGCGCTGGTGGAAAACGTGGTGTATGTCGGCACCGACACCGTGTACCACCTGCAAGTCGCCGGGCAGAGCGGCTTTCGCGTGCGCCAGCAGAACCACGCTGGCGCGCTCTGCGCCTATGCCCCCGGCGAGCGCGTACGCGTGCGGGTCGCGGCCACTGCGATCAAGGTGCTCAACGAATGAACAGCCCGCGCCTGGTCGCCGCTCGGCGCCAGCTCAATCGCCGCCTGCTGCTGAGTGCACCAGCCATGCTGACCCTGTTGGTGTTCATGCTGGTGCCGCTGGGGATCATGTTCGTCGTCTCGATCCTGCAATCGGGCGACTACGGCGGCGTGAAATGGGGCCAGTACTCGCTGGAGGCCTACCGCAACTTCCTCTACGAACGCGATCTGGACGACAGCCTGGTGTTCAACACCGACTACCTGCAGATCTTTCAGCGCTCGTTCTGGCTGTCGATACTGACCACCGCCGGCTGCCTGCTGATCGGCTTCCCAACCGCGCTGTACCTGGCCTTGCAGACCGAGCGCAAACGCAACCTGCTGCTGTTTCTGGTCACCGTGCCGTTCTGGACCAACCTGCTGGTGCGGGCCTACGCCTGGATGCTGCTACTGCGCAACGGCGGCCTGGTCGATGAAGGCCTGCAGGGGCTGGGGGTCGCCGAACAAGGCCTCGGCCTGCTCTACACCGACAACGCGGTGATCATCGGCCTGCTCTACACCTTCCTGCCATTCATGGTGCTGCCGATCTACACCAGCCTGGAAAAACTCGACTGGCGCCTGGTCGAGGCGGCCTTCGACCTCGGCGCCAACCGTTTCCAGGCGCTGAAGCGGATCATAGTGCCGCTGGCCATGCCCGGTATCGTCGCCGGCGGCATCCTGGTGTTCATCCCCTCGCTGGGTAACTACATCATTCCGGAGCTGCTCGGCGGCGGTAAGACCCTGATGATCGGCAACCTGATCCAGCTGCAGTTCGGCAGCGCGCACAACTGGCCGCTGGGCGCCGCACTGTCCTTCGCGCTGCTGTCGTTCGTGCTACTGGCCATGCTGGTCTACAGCCTGCGCTTCAAACCGGACAACGCCGGGGGCCACCCATGAACACGCAGAATCCCCTCTGGCGCTTCGCCGGCATGCGTCCGGCGGCCTGGTTCTTCTTCATCTTTCTGTATCTGCCGATCCTGGTTCTGGTGGTGCTGAGTTTCAACAGCGGGCAATCGGCGACCCTGTGGGATGGCTTCAGCCTGAAATGGTATTCGGTGGTGGCGAATGATCCCGATATCGTCCGCGCGGCGAAGAACTCGCTGATCGTCGCCAGCCTCGCCACCCTGATCTCCACCAGCCTGGCTACCCTGGCCGCACTGGGTATGCGTGGCCGCGCCTTCCGCGGGCAGACCCTGATGAGCGGCGTACTCGGCCTGCCGCTGCTGGTGCCGGAGATAGTCACCGCCGTGGCGACGCTGATGTTCTTCGCCTTTATCGGCTTGAAGCTCTCGCTGTTCACCATCCTGATCGCCCATGTGGTGTTCTGCATTCCCTTCGCCTATCTGCCCATCCGCGCGCGCCTCGAGGGCATGAACCCCTATCTGCTGGAAGCCGCTGCCGACCTCTACGCCTCGCCCTGGCGGGCGTTCTGGAAGGTGACCTTTCCACTGCTGATGCCGGGGATCATCTCGGGGGCGATGCTGGCGTTCATCATTTCCATGGACGACTTCGTCATCACCTACTTCGTCGCCGGCGCCGGCGCCACCACATTGCCGGTGTACATCTTCAGCTCGATCCGCATGGGCATTTCCCCGAAGATCAATGCGATTTCCTCGATCATCCTCGTGATTTCCATAGCTTTTGTTGCGTTGTCCTACTACGTCGGCCAGCGCAAACGCTGACCTCACTTCGACCTGCAAGGAGCTTTGCCATGTACCTACGCCGTACCTCGCTCGCGCTGTCCATCCTCTGCGGTCTCGGCCTGGCCAGCACGGCCCAAGCCGCCGGCACGCTGCACTTCGCCAACTGGTCGGACTACTACCCGCCGGAGTTGCTGAAGAAATTCGAGGCCGACACCGGGATCAAGGCCACGCTGGACGCCTACGACTCCAACGAAACCCTGCTGGCCAAGCTGAAAGCCGGCGGCGGCAGCTATGACGTAGTGGTGCCGTCCGACAGCTTCATCGAGATCATGGTCAAAGAAGACCTGCTGCAGAAGTTCGACAAGAGCAAGCTGCCCAACCTGAAGAACCTCAAGCCGACCTTCCAGACCCTGCGCTTCGACCCTGGCCACGACTACAGCGTGCCCTATCTGTGGGGCACCACCGGCTACAGCTATGACAGCGCCCAGGTGCCGGGCGGCAAACTGGAAGAGAGCTGGAAGCCCTTCTTCGAACCGCCGGCCGAGCTGAAAGGCAAGGTCGTGGCGCTCAACTCGATCGAAGAGGTGTATATCCCGGCGGCCTTCTATCTGGGTGTCGACCAGTGCACCGAAGACCCCAAGGTCGCGCTGCAGATTCAAGAAGTGCTGCTCAAGCAGAAACCCATGCTGGCCATGTACAACAGCGACGGCACCATCGAGCGCATGGCCGCCGGCGAAGTGGCGATGCACGAACAGTGGAACGGGGCCTTCCACCGCGCCCACGCGCAGCGCTCGACCCTCACCTACGTCTACCCTAAGGAAGGCATCAACGTCTTCATCGACAACCTGGTCATCCCCAAAGACGCGACTAACGTCGCCGAGGCCCACACCTTTATCAACTGGATGATGCAGCCGGAGAACATCGCCGCCGCCTCCAACTTCGCCAAGTACAACAATGCTATCGAAGGCTCGGACAAGTTCATGGACAAAGAGCTGTTCGATGACCCGGCGATCAACACCCCGGCCGACAAGCTCGACCGCCTGAAGCCCTTCAAACTCTGCTCGCCAAAGGCCCTGAGCCTGCGCAGCAAGGTCTGGACCAAGTTGAAAAAATAACGCCCCCAACAGGCCGAGTGCAGAATTCGTAGGCGCGGGCCATGCCCGCGTCGACGAAGAGCAACTGCCTGGCTCTATAGCTAACGGGCACCTAACGCATTTATTTACCCTCACAACAGCCCAGACGAGCAGGACGGCGTCTGAGGAGTGACTCATGCTGACCATCTATAGCGACGACCATCACCTGCACCACGGCAAGCACGAGCTGATCGGTGGCCAATTCAAGCCCTGCTTCGAGATGCCCAGCCGCGCCGACATGGTGCTCGACCGGGCCAAAGCCGTTGCCCTCG
>JBOICE010000152.1:0-4085 GCA_050739815.1 Pseudomonas sp.
GGAGGACGGCCAAACCGCTGGCCGGAGTACTGGCCGAGCAGCCGCTGAGGGTCGCGGTGACCCCCGCTGTGGCGAGAAAGGCCGTGCCGAACAGGCCAACCTTGAGCAGGCCGCGCCGGGAAAGGCCCGGCATGGCGAGGGTGGTATCAGTCATTGTTGTTATGCACCTCGTTTACCTCCAGGGACTGCTGCCGATTTAGCGGATGAACAGCTTGTACACCAGCTTCTGCAGCGCCTTGCCGTAGGGTGGGTAGATCAGCCTGGCGGCGTTGAAACGCTGTTTGATAAACACGCCTTTGGCCTTGCTGAAGGTCAGGAAGCCTTCGTGGCCATGGTAGTGGCCCATGCCGGAGGGGCCGACACCGCCAAACGGCATATCGTCCTGGGCCACATGCAGCAAGGTGTCGTTCAGGCACACACCGCCGGCGTGGGTTTCGTGCAGCACGCGTTGCTGTTCGCCCTTGTTGTAGCCGAAGTAGTAGAGCGCCAGCGGCCGGGGACGGTCGTTGATGTAGGCGAAGGCATCCTCGATGCGCTCGTAGGGCACGATCGGCAGCAGCGGGCCGAAGATCTCGTCCTGCATGACCTTCATGTCGTCGCTCACGTTCAGCAGCACGGTGTGTGGCATGCGCCGACCCTGGCCCTCGGCGAACAGCGGGATCAGCTTGGCGCCCTTGCTTTCGGCGTCGCCCAGGTAACTTTGCAGGCGCTGCAGCTGGCGTTCATTGATGATCGCGGTGTAATCCGGGTTGTCTTTCAGGCTCGGGTAGAAGCTCTGCACCGCCTGGCGGTAGGCGGCGACAAAGCCTTCGACACGCTCCTTGGGTACCAGCACGTAGTCCGGCGCCACGCAGGTCTGCCCTGCGTTCATGGATTTGCCGAAGGCAATGCGTTCGGCGGCGTCGCTCAGCGGCACTTCGGCCGAGACAATCGCCGGTGACTTGCCACCCAACTCCAGGGTAACCGGGGTCAGGTTTTCGGCGGCGGCGCGCATGACGTGTTTGCCGATGCTGGTGGCTCCGGTAAACAGTAGATGGTCGAAAGGCAGTTTGGAGAAGGCCATGCCGACCTCCGCTTCGCCCAGCACTACGCTGACCAAGTCTTGCGGAAATATCCGCGCCAGCAGGTCTTTGAACAGTTGCGAGGTGGCCGGCGTCGATTCGCTCATCTTGACCATCACCCGGTTACCGGCAGCGAGGGCGCCCACCAGTGGGCCTACGGCGAGAAACAGCGGGTAATTCCACGGCACTATGACGCCAACCACGCCCAGTGGTTGGTACACCACCTTGGCGCTGGCCGGTTGGAAGGCCAGGCCGACCGTGCGGCGCGAGGGTTTCATCCACTTCTTAAGGCGCTTGCTGGCGTAATGGATGCCTTGCACGCTGGGCATGATCTCCGCCAGCAAGGTTTCTGCGGCGGCGCGGTTGCTGAAGTCCTGAGAGATCGCCTCGATCAAGGCCTCCTGCTCGCTGAGCAATAGCTCACGCAGGGCATTCAGCCACTGTATGCGCTGCTCTGCCACGGGCATCGGGTTAGCGCGGAAGGCCTCGCGCTGGCGGCTGAACAGCTCATCCAGCTGGGAGATCTGTTGCTGGCTCTGTTGTAGGTAAGCGATGTCGGCGACCATGTTGCGGCTCCTCGGCGATCCAGCATGGGAAACCCTGGGGCCGGATGGTGGCTTGGGCTTCGTGAACGGTGCGTGCTGGATTTTTAGAGCAATTGCTCTAATGTGTCAAATAGCATGTCGTCTGTTGCTTCGCGCCGCAGCCCAACGAAGAGTTAGCGGGCGCTTGCCGCCGTGTTATTGGGTAACACCGCCGGGACTTGCCCGTGTACCTTTGGCGCAGCAACGCGAGATGTTCGTATCTACCCTCGGAGCTGTTTTATGGCCGCGCCGATCAAAACCCGCGAACGCATCATCCAAGCCAGCCTGGAGCTGTTCAACGCCCAGGGCGAGCGCAATGTGACGACCAATCATATTGCCGCCCACTTGGGGATTTCGCCGGGCAATCTGTATTACCACTTCCGCAATAAGCAGGCGATCATCGCCGAACTGTTCAACCAGTATGAGCGCCAGGTGGATACCTTCTTGCGGCGCCCGCAAGGTCGCGCCATGACCGTGGCGGATAAGACCTTCTATCTGGAGGCGCTGCTGGCGGCCATGTGGTACTACCGCTTTTTGCATCGCGACCTCGAGCATCTGCTGGAGTCCGATGCTGAGTTGGCGGCGCAGTATCGGTTGTTCTCCCAGCGTTGCCTGAGCCATGCGCAGGCGATTTATCAGGGCTTTGTCGAGGCGGGGATTCTGTTGATGGACCGTCAGCAGATCGAGGCGCTGACCCTCAACAGCTGGATCATCATGACTTCCTGGGTGCGTTTCCTCTGCACCTCACGCGGTGATCCGGGCGACCTCAGCGAGGAAATGCTCCGGCGTGGCATCTATCAGGTCCTGGCGCTGGAGGGCGGCTATCTCGCGCCGGATGCGCAGGCGGCCGTGCAGGCGCTGTACCAGAAACTCTATGTGCCGCTGGAGTCGGTGATTCCAGACTAGATGCGTCGAGCGTGGTTTATGCGCGCTGCGCCTGTTCCGCCAGCCAGGCCGGAATTCGTCGTTCCAGATAATAACTGGGGCGTCCCAACGAGCCTTCGATAAACCCAACGTGGCCACCGCGCAGGTGCAGCTCGAGCCTGGTGTGGGTGGCGAGTTCCGCGGTTTCCGGCAGGCTGTGGCGGAAGACGAAAGGGTCGTCAGCCGAGTGGATGATCAGCGTTGGCGTCTGAATGGCACCGAGAAAATAACGGCTCGAGGCGCGCCGGTAGTAATCCTCGGCATCGGCATAGCCGTGCAGTGGAGCGGTGATACGGCCGTCGAAGTCCCAGAAGGTGCGCATGCCATCGAGTGGCCCAAGCTGCTCCAGAATGGCCAGGCGGTCGGCTTGGCCTTCATGCTTGAAGCGCTTTTGCTTGTCGCGCACATAGGCGAGCATCTCGCGCATGAAGTGCTTCTGGTAGACCTTGGAAAAGCCGATGCCGATACGGTCGGCGCATTGATCCAGGCGAAACGGCACCGAGACCGCCACTGCCGCCTGTAGCGCACAAGCCGCGCCAGTTTCGCCGAGGTGTTTGAGCAGCACATTGCCGCCGAGCGAATAGCCGACGGCATACAGCGGCGCCAGCGGCCGTTGGCTGCGCAGGTGCTCGATGGCGGTGGCCAGGTCCTCGCTGACGCCTGAGTGATAGCCGCGGGGTAACAGATTCGGCTCGCCAGAGCAGCCGCGCCAGTTCAGCGCCGCACTGGCCCAGCCTTGGGCGGCCAGGCTTTGCTGCAAGCCGAGGACATACAGCGAGCTGGATGAGCCGGTCAGCCCGTGCAGAATCAGCACCAGCGGCGTCTCGGCCGCATGCGGGCCGTGCCAGTCCAGATCGAGAAAGTCGCCATCTGCCAGCCATAGACGTTCGCGCCGCCGCTCGAGTACGGGTGGCCGCCGACACAGCGCATTCCATAGGGTTTGCAGGTGGGCGCCGGGGAGCCACCAGGCCGGCTTGAAGGGGGCGGTGTGCCGCGCAGCATCGGTGTTCAGCTTCTTTGCCATAGCGCGTAGTAGACCTGGCCGGCCTTATTCTCCCGGTGCAGTCGCCAGTTGGCTGGCAGGCCAAGGCCCGAGGGTGAGGTTTCACTTTCGGTATAGATCCAGGCGTCGCTGGCTAGCCAGCCTTTTTCTTCCAGCAGGGTGCAGGCGGGCAGCAGCAGATTCTGACTGAAGGGTGGGTCAAGGAAGATCAGGTCGAAGGCTGTGCTCGGCTGACTCTCCAGATAACGCAAGGCATCACTCTGCAGCAACTGGCCGTTAGCGCATTTGAGGGTATCCAGGACCTGTCGCAGGCTGGCGATGGCCGTCGCGTTCGAGTCCAGCGCCAAGGCCATGCTGGCGCCGCGCGACAGGGCTTCCAGGTACAGGGCACCACTACCGGCAAACAAATCGAGCACGCGGGCGCCGGGGACGTAGGGGGCGAGCCAGTTGAACAGGGTCTCGCGCACCCGGTTCGGGGTGGGGCGCAAGCCATGCGCCATCGGGAAGCTGAAT
>JBOICE010000153.1:0-6549 GCA_050739815.1 Pseudomonas sp.
GCCGCCGGCTGGGGCGACCGGCCATTCATCCACGTCAACTGTGGCAGCATTCCCGAAAGCCTGTTCGAGTCGGAGATGTTCGGCTACGAGCGCGGCGCCTTTACCGGCGCCCTGCAAAGCGGCAAACGCGGCTATATCGAGGCCGCCTCGGGGGGCACCTTATTCCTCGACGAAATCGGTGAGATCCCCCTGCACGTGCAGGCCAAGCTACTGAAGTTTCTCGAGGACGGCAGCATCCAGTCGGTCGGTTCGCCGCTGAGCAAAAACGTGCAGGTCCAGGTGATCGCCGCCACCAACAAAGACTTGCGCCACCTGGTCGACACCGGTGAATTTCGTGCCGACCTGTATTACCGGCTGGCAGTACTGCCGGTAGAGATTCCGCCGCTGCGCGGGCACAGCGACGATCTGCCTTTCCTCATCGACATCCTGCTCACCCGCATCAACCGTGACCGGGAGCCATCACTGCGTCTTAGCATCGGTTGCCGACAGCGCCTGCTGAGTTATGACTACCCCGGCAACATCCGCGAGCTGGTGAATATCTTCGAACGCCTGGCGGTGCTCGCCGACGATGAAGCCCAGGAGCAGCACCTGCCCACCGAACTGCTGGAGAGCCGACCGCGGATGCCAGCTACCGCAACAGCGCCAAGCGAGCAGGACGACAACGCCAGCGAAGCGCTTACCGGCCCGGCCGGTGAGTCGCTCAAGGCCCAGGTGCAGCGCCATGAGCGACAATTGATCCTGCGCGCGGTACAGCTGTACGGCAGCAAGCGCAAAGCGGCGCAGCACCTGGGCATCGACATCGGCACTCTGATCCGCAAATTGCAGCGCGACTGAGTCTGCCATTGCGCCCCGTACGCCAGGATTGCCGCCTACGCGGGAATGACCGGGGGTATGGGTCTAGAGGTATGAACGCGGCTTCAAAACCTTCGCCACGGCGCAAAACCGCAGGTTGCTGCTGAACCGAAGGTGATGCCCAACAGCCACTTCCCTGCATGGGGCCAAGCATCGGAAGTCGCGGGTGACTCCTTGTTGGGCTTCACTGCGCTCAGCGCCAACCTGCGGCCATTACCTGGGCTAACGCGTTAGCTGCGTCCCCGCCCAAATTCTCCGTCCGCCAAACCCATCCAACACAGCCAAGCGCTGCAAGAATGCCTACAGAGATAGTTAGTTTTGCCTATTCAGCCCTCCATACAAAACAAATAAATCCTTTAAAAACATATAGTTAAAATATTGGCACAACCTGTGCTCAAGCAATCTGCGACTCATCCACCTGAATGGGTCAGCGCATTCGTGCCGGCGTCGCAAGCGTGCCGCCAGCTTAGGAGGTCCAATAACAATGCTAATCACAGGTATCAAGAGCCGGCCGATCTACGACCAGTTGCGCCCTCTGTTAGGCGGCACCCGGCATATCGTCGCCGGCCAGGGTAGCGGCGGGCGCGCCATGCTGCGCCTGCTCGATGAAATGGCGGGGCTGAACCTGCACACCACCCTGCTCTATTCGCTGGATTCCTTCTCCGGGCAAAACCATCTCGACGAACTGCAGCAGATCCCGGTGGCCGAACTGCGCGTTTACGCCAGCAACCAGGAGTTGATCAAGGCTCTGCACGAGTTGCTTGGCCAAGCGCGGATGGGCACCCGCCTGTACCTCTCCGGCTCGGAAAGCTTTATCGGCACCACCATGCAGGTGGTCACCGCGTTCGACCTGAACCGCGACGAAGTGCTGCGTGAAAACTCCGGAACCCTGGTGCGCCGGGTGTGGTGCGTGCACTGCGACACCTACATCGAAAACGTCACCCAACGGGTATTCCAGTGCCCAGGCTGCGCCCTGACCCTGGTGGTGCGTGACCACTATTCCCGTCGTCTGGCCGCCTTCCAGGCGGTCAAGGCCGATGCCGAAGTCCCCGGCGAACTGCCGGAAGCCGAGGAGCTCGACACATGAGCCAGAGCAGCGGAACCCTCAGTGTGCGCGTTGCCCACATCGAAGCCGTCACCCCCGAGATCAAGCGCTTCACCCTGGTCCCGCCGAACGGCGGCCACCTGCCAGCCTTCTCCGGCGGCAGCCATGTGGTGGTGTTGATCCCCAATGGCCAGAGCACTTACCGCAACCCCTATTCGTTGATGAGTTCGCCCTACGACTCCAGCGCCTACCAGATCGCCGTGCGCCGGGTCGAAGGTGGCCGTGGCGGTTCGAAGCTGATGCACGAACGCGTGCGTGAAGGCGACCTGATCGAGATCACCGCGCCGGTCAACCTCTTCCCGCTGGTCAAGCAGGCGCGCCAGCATCTATTCATCGCCGGCGGCGTTGGCATCACCCCAGTGGTTTCGCAACTCGAAGAGCTGCGCCTGAGCCAGGTGCCCTTCGAGCTGCATTACGCCGTGCGCGGCACCGACCACGCGCGTATCGGTGAAGAGTTGCGGCGCGTGTACGGCGAGCGCGTGCACCTCTACCGCAAAGACCAAGACCCACGCATGGACATCGGCGCCGTGCTCGCCGACCGCCCGCTGGGCAGCCATGTGTACGTCTGCGGGCCGGACGCGATGATCGACGACACCCTGGCCCGCGCCCGCGAGCTGGGCTGGACCGACAGCCATGTGCACTACGAGCGCTTCCTCGAACAGAGCAGCGGCGGCGCAGCCTTCAGCGTCACTCTCGGGCGCAGCGGCATCACCCTCGAAGTCTCGCCCGAGCAAAGCCTGCTCGAAGCGGTGGAAGCCGCCGGCGTAGGCATGCCCTACCTGTGCCGGGGCGGCGCCTGTGGTCACTGCGAGACTGCGGTGCTCGAGCTGGATGGCGAAATCCTGCACACCGACGACTGGCTGTCCGACGACGCCAAGCTCGCCAACAAAACCATCATGCCCTGCGTCTCCCGGGCCAAATGCACGCGCCTGGTCATCGATATCTGAAAGCCTGAGGAACACAACAATGACAATCCAATTCAAGCCCGACGAAACCTTCCGCGACGACTACAGCTTCAGCAACAGCCCGGAGTGCATCGCCCGCGCGCCGTTCCCCTTCCCGGACGACAACTACATGTACTCGATGAACCTCGAGCCGCATGTCTCGGTAGGTGAAGGCGCCTTCCGCGCGGCGTTCGACATCGACGAGCACTACATCAGCGAATGCCGCGACCGCGCCATCACGCTGGAGAAAGACCCAGGCATGCACTACGTCTCCGCGCCGCACATGCTGGAAGCGCAGTGGGACCTGCTCGAACTGATCATGGAATCCTACGCTCGCGACTACCCGGAGTACTTCAGCCTGGAGAAAGACGGCCAGCGCTGGCACTGGGTCAACCGTTTGCTGCAGATCGACGACACCTTCACCTTTGGCGACCCCTCGACCCTGCCCTATGAGCCGATGGAGTACGTCACCCGCCAGGCCCAGGGCGACTGGGTGCTGCAAGAAGAACGCGACGGCACCCTGTACTGGGGCGCCGGCATCGCCACCCAACGCGCCGACTATTCGCTGCGCTTCAACCTGGGCATGAGCTGGGAAGAGTTCCACGGCCCGGTGCCATTGGTGAAAGAGATCGGCATGCTCGACCGCGCCCTGAAGTTCCTCCTGCGCCTGCGCAACGGCCACCCGGTGCGCCGCCTGAACTGGTCGCTGACGGTCAACCCGCGCCTCGAAGTGTCGGCCGAAAGCCTGCCGGAATGGGCGCCGGATCGCACCCTGGTCACCGCCGAAAACGCCGGCCGGCTGGTCTACCTGCGGATCGAGCTGCAACCCCTGCACCGCCTGCCGCGCAGCAACGCCATCGTCTTCCCGATCCGCACCTACTTCCTCAGCCTGGAAGATATCGCCAGCAACCCGGCCTGGGCCCGGCGCATGCACCGCGTGCTCAGGGATCTCGACCAGCAGTTGGTGGACTACAAGGGCTTCAGCCGTTACCGCGATGCCGCGGTGGCCTGGCTCTCGCACTACGACAAAGACTCAGCCTGCGAGAACGCCAACTAACCCAGCAATAGAGCACAGCACCGATAACAACAGCCCAAACCGGGCACAGGCGGGGCCACCCGCCGGCAGTGCAATCGACTGCCATTCACTATGAGGACAATAAAATGAGTGGGTCACCCGCCGCGCGTGCAAGCACTACAACCAATGATGACGCCGAGCAGCTACGTGCGCTCGGCTACAGCTCCAACTTCGACCGCAGCATGAGCCTCTGGGAGAACTTCTCCCTCGGTTTCACCTACCTCTCGCCGGTCGTCGGCGTCTACACCCTGTTCGGCCTCTGCCTGGCAGCCGGTGGCCCGCCGATGTTCTGGTCGTACCTGTTGATCGGTCTGGGGCAACTGCTGGTCTGCCTGATCTTCGGTGAAGTGGTTTCGCAATTTCCGATTTCCGGTGGCGTCTACCCCTGGGCTCGTCGCCTGGTGGGCAAGCGTTGGGCGTGGATGGTCGGCTGGGTCTATGCCTGGGCGCTCTGCGCCACCATCGCGGGCGTGGCTGTCGGTGCTGGCCCTTACCTGGCGGCGATGCTCGGCTTCGCTCCCAGTTCCAACGCCAACATCTACATCGCCCTGGGACTGATTCTGCTGTCCACCGGGCTCAATCTGGTGGGTACCAAGCTACTCGCACGCGTGGCCATGTTCGGCTTCCTCTGCGAGTTGGTCGGCGCCATCCTGGTGGGCGGCTACCTGCTGATTTTCGAACGTCACCAGCCGTTCAGCGTGCTGTTCGACAGCTTCGACCTCAACATCAACGGCTCCTACCTGCCGGCATTCCTCGCCGCCTCCCTGGCCGGTCTGTTCCAGTACTACGGCTTCGAAGCTTGCGGTGATGTGGCAGAGGAAACCCCCAACCCTGGCAAGCGCATCCCTAAAGCCATGCGCATGACCATCTACATCGGCGGTGCCGCGGCGATGTTCGCCTGCCTGGCACTGATCCTCTCGGTACCGGACATGGCCAAGGTGATTGCCGGCGAAGACACCGACCCGGTTTCCACCATCCTCGCCAACGCCTTCGGCCCAGTGGGCTCACGGCTGGTGATGGCGGTGGTGATGGTCTCCTTCATCTCCTGCGTACTCAGCCTGCAAGCCGCCGCCAGCCGCCTGCTGTTCGCCTACGCGCGTGACGAGATGATCGTCGGCAGCTCGCTGCTCAAACGCCTGTCGGCCAACCAAGTACCGTCCTTTGCGTTGATCGTCACTGGTGTAGTCCCGGCGCTGATCGTCTGCCTTGGCCTGTTCATGGCGGATGCCGTGGCGACCATCGTCGGCTTCGCCGCCATCGGTATCTATGTGGCGTTCCAGTTGATTGTGATCGCCGCCCTGATCGCCCGCGCCAAAGGCTGGCGGCCGAGCGGCCAGTTCAGCCTCGGCGCCTGGGGTCTGCCGGTCAACCTCGCCGCCCTCGCCTACGGCCTGGGTGCCATCGTCAACATGGTCTGGCCGCGCCTGCCCGATGCCGCCTGGTACATCAACTATTCGATGATCCTGACCACCGTTGTGGTGATGGGCGCCGGCCTGCTCTACATGCTGCTGGCCAAACCCTATGACAAAGGCACCGCGCCGGCCGGTGACGCCTGGAAGCTATCGCGTTCCGGCAGCCACGCTGCGGCGGACCAAACCACCAGCCGAGCCTTGCAGCAGGCGCAGTAAGGCCCGACTAAAGCGTGCCATGGCGGCTAACCGCGTTGCAGTTAGCCGCCGGCACCTGACTCGCAATTGATGTCTGGCGGATAACCCCAAGCGCTATCCGCCAGCCGCCACAGAACTCGTAGCAGCCCAATAAGTAGCAGCCCGACAACGAGGTTTTACCCATGCAAACCAAATTGCTGATCAACGGCCAACTGGTCACCGGTGAAGGCGTCGGCCAAGCCGTGCTCAACCCATCACTGGGCACTGCGCTGGTCGAGATCGCCGAGGCCAGCAGCGCCCAGGTCGACGCCGCCGTGCGCGCCGCCGACGCCGCCTTCGACAGCTGGTCGCAGACCGCGCCGAAAGACCGCTCGCTGCTGTTGCTCAAGCTCGCCGATAAAATCGACGCCCACGCCGAAGAACTGGCGCGACTGGAGTCGGACAACTGCGGCAAACCCTACGCCGCTGCGCTGAACGACGAACTGCCGGCGATTGCCGACGTGTTCCGCTTCTTCGCCGGTGCCAGCCGTTGTCTGAGCGGCTCCGCTGCCGGTGAATACCTGCCGGGCCACACCTCGATGATCCGCCGCGACCCAATCGGCGTGGTCGCCTCCATCGCGCCGTGGAACTACCCGCTGATGATGGTCGCCTGGAAGCTCGCCCCGGCGCTGGCCGCCGGCAACTGCGTGGTGCTCAAGCCGTCTGAGCAAACCCCGCTGACCGCCCTGAAACTGGCCGAGTTCCTCGCCGAGATCTTCCCGGCTGGGGTGGTCAACGTCGTCTTCGGCCGTGGCGCCAGCGTCGGCAGCCCACTGGTGACCCACCCGAAGGTACGCATGGTGTCGCTGACCGGTTCGGTAGCCACCGGCTCGAATATCATCTCCAGCACCGCCGACAGCGTGAAACGCTTGCACATGGAATTGGGCGGCAAGGCACCGGTGATCATCTTCAACGACGCCGACATCG
>JBOICE010000154.1:0-19101 GCA_050739815.1 Pseudomonas sp.
CCAGCTCAGCGGGCCGCACCCGCATTCTCGCTGCGGGCCAAGGAAGGGCCGGGTTGCGTGTGATACGCCGGTTATTGCAAGCGTGGTCGCCGGCGGTTTGCCGAAATCGGTGAGCGCTTTGGATCGGAGCCCGAAACGCGAACGGCTTCAGCACCGTTGCGAGAAGTACCTGGACGCTCGCGTGACTAGATTGTCGAATCCTAGGAGCTGTGGGTCGTCAGCCAACTAGACGTATCTGCATAGCCGCTACGCTGACAGGCTATGAAGCATCCAAATAGTCAGCGACCTTCTGCATAAGGAGTCGAACGATGAACAACCCACCCACTATTGTCTTGGTGCATGGTTTCTGGGGCGGAGCCGCTCACTGGGGCAAGGTCATTGTTGAATTGGCACGCAAGGGCTATGGGTCCATTCGCGCGGTTGAACTGCCGCTGACGTCACTCGCCGAGGATGCCGAGCGCACCCGCAAGATGGTTGCACAGGTGAGTGGCCCGGTCCTGTTGGTGGGGCACTCCTACGGTGGCGCCGTCATCAGCGAATGCGGCGATCAGCCCAATGTGGTCGGGCTCGTCTACATCGCGGCGTTCGCCCCAGACGCCGGTGAAAGCCCGGGCGGCATCACCCAGGAACATCCACCTGTCGCCGCGGCTAATCTCGCGCCGGACAGTGATGGCTACCTGTGGATCAGGCCCGAAAAGTTTCACGAGAGCTTTTGCCAGGACCTGACGGCGGAGGAAAGCCTGGTGATGGCGGTGAGCCAGAAGGCGCCGCTCGCCAGCACCTTTGGCGACACAGTCACGGCTCCGGCGTGGAAGCAGAAGCCGTCCTGGTACCAGATCTCAAGCGAGGACCGGATGATCGCCCCGGCAAACCAGGAGCGCATGTCGTCGCGGCTTGGCGCCAAGAAGGTCATCACCCTGGCGGCGAGCCATGCGTCGCTGGCATCGAAGCCGCTCGAGGTCGCAGCGCTGATCGCTGAGGCGGCAACCGAAGCAATGAAGAGCCGGTAACAGCCTTGTCGCGCCACTGCTCCGGCGCCGCGAAGCATGCAACTGGCACATATGGCTGTGGCGGTCTTTGACGAAAGAGCGCTGCAGCCAGACTGCAAGGCAAATCCACTGCGCGAGGTCGGACCCGATACTGCAATTTCGAGTGGCTCTCTGGCCAGAGCGAACCCCTGGACGAACTACCCGTATTGGGGCGTTTTGAGCCGGTCGGGTGGTTCACGGAAGTGCTTATCCCGTTTGCCGAGGCGTGGCCAGATGGAATGCTAATGACTGCTCAGTGGCAATGCGCGCAGCTGCCCGGCTGCGCTGCAATTACGCTGCTTAGGGCCGCGCCAGGGCCTGCTGCAGGGTTTCAGGTTGTGCTCGAAAGGCCCAATACAAGTGCTGGCTGGGCCGGAAGCCGCAAGGGCGGAATACAGGGCGCCACGGATCGGCACGTCACCCTCCTGAGCACAGCGCTGAGACGAGCACGTTGCCGCCCAGCCTCCGTCAGGTTCAGTCCCAGGGTCAGCGCTCGACCGGGCGGACCCCATTGTAGCGCGCGGCAGTGGAGCATGCGACCTCTCAGTTCCACTGGCTTTCGGCGACGGCGTCATGGGCGTGCAGGCTTTCGGCGTGCACCACCCGCAGGTGCAGGCCATCCACCTCGGGGTGTTCACGTAGGGCCTGGTGCAGGCGCCGTGCGGCGTCTTCGCAGAACATCGGGTTCTGCCCATTGGCCAGGGCGAAGGCTTGCTCGTCGGCGCGCTTCACTGCGGTCTGTAGCGCAGTGTCCAGCGCGGCTTCAGTGCGGTCGATCAGCGCTTCCGGCGGCAAGTCCGTGGCCGCTGGATTCAGGCGAATCTGCAGTTGAGCGCTGCTGCGCTGGCTATGTGGGGTAGCGACTATCCCCTGCGGTGACCCCAGCCAGGTCAGCACCGCGGCGTGGCCCAGTGGGCGGCCGTTGAAGTCTTCGCTGAAGCGCTGCTGGATCAGCTGCCGCGCCAGCACCGCCGAGCACGGGTAGGTCGATGAATAGCCCACGCTGAGGCCAAGTTCCACGTGAAACCCCCTTGAATCCTGGCGTGCAGCGATTGCGGCCGGATATGACTTCCAGCCGGACAAGGGGCTGACCAGTGCCGGACGCTTCAGCAGGACTTCGGTGTGCAGGTGCAAAGAGGCGCGGGCGGAGAGCCCCTCATGGCTGTCCAGAAAGCCTTGTAGCACCTGCCGGAGAAGCGCTGGTGAGAGCTCCAGCAGCTCAAGTGCCAGATAGAGCCGCGACATATGAATGCCGCGGGCAGTGCCGTCATCGGCTCGCGCAGTCAGCCGCTGGCCAGCAAGGCGCAGCGGCAATGGCAGCTGCGTCTGCTGGAGCGGGAAAAGAAGCGGCTCGACAAGCTCGATCAGGCCCTCGAACGGCTGGCCCGTGGCGAATACGGCTGGTGTGCCGACAGCGGCGAGCCGATTGGTTTGCCACGTCTGCTGCTGCGTCCGACCGCCACCCTGTGCGTCGAGGCGAAAGAGCGCGAAGAGCAACGTGAGCGCCACGTTCGCCAGCCTTTATGAACTACCGCTGCTAGTGCGCCTGAGCCTAATGAGGAAGGCCCGATGCAAAACCGACTCCCAGTGACAGTGCTGTCCGGCTTTCTTGGCGCCGGCAAAAGCACGCTGTTGAATTATGTGCTGAAGAACCGGGAAAACCTGCGGGTCGCGGTGATCGTCAACGATATGAGCGAGATCGATATCGATGGCAGCGAGGTTCAGCGCGATGTCAGCCTGAATCGCGCGGAAGAACAGCTTATCGAAATGAGCAATGGCTGCATCTGCTGCACCCTGCGCGAAGACCTGCTGGAAGAGGTCAGCCGCTTGGCCCGGGACGGTCGTTTCGATTACTTGCTGATCGAGTCCAGCGGGATTTCCGAGCCGCTGCCGGTGGCGGAAACCTTCACCTTCCGCGCTGAGGATGGCAAAAGTCTGGCCGATCTGGCGCGCTTGGACACCCTGGTGACGGTGGTCGATGGGCTGAATTTCCTGCGTGACTACCAGGCGGCGGAAAGCCTCGCCAGCCACGGCGAGGTGTTGGGTGAAGACGATGAACGCTCGATCACCGACCTGTTGATCGAGCAGATAGAGTTCGCCGATGTGATCCTGCTCAGCAAGATCGACCTGATCTCCAGCCGCGAGCGTGAAGAGCTGCTCGGCATCCTCGGCAGCCTGAACGCCACGGCGGAAATCATCCCGATGGTCATGGGGCAGGTGCCGTTGGCGAAGATCCTCGACACCGGCCGTTTCGACTTCGAGCGCGCGGCCCAGGCGCCGGGCTGGCTCAAGGCGTGGCGCGGCGAGCACGTTGCGGAAACCGAGGAGTACGGCATCGCCTCGAGCGTTTACCGGGCACGGCGGCCGTTTCATCCCGAGCGCTTTCACAACTTCATAAATCGCCAATGGAGCAATGGCCGACTGCTGCGTTCCAAGGGGTTCTTCTGGCTCGCCAGCAAGCACCAGGAGGCCGGTAGCTGGTCGCAGGCCGGTGGCTTGCTGCGCCACGGTTTTGCCGGGCGCTGGTGGCGTTTCGTGCCCAAGAGCCAATGGCCGCAAGACGCCGAGGGGGTGCAGACGATCATGCGGAACTGGAGCCAAGAGGTCGGCGATTGCCGCCAGGAACTGGTGTTTATCGGCCAGAACATCGACTTCACCAAGCTCAATGAAGAGCTGGATGCCTGCCAGTTGAGCGACTTCGAAATGGCCCAGGGCGTGGCAACCTGGCAGCGGTTGCCGGACCCGTTCGGCCCCTGGGATGCGGAGGCGGTCTGATGTTCGCTGGCCAATCGCTCGTCCGCCCATTCGCGGCGCAAATGTTGACCCCAGTGGTGCGCCAGGTTCTGGGCGATAGCCCGCAAGTGCTGACCGAGGTGCTGGAAGAGGACGTCAACCTGGCAATCTGGCGACGGCAACTGCCGGCACCTGTCGTGGGTTTCGTTGGCCGCTTGTTGTCGCTGGACAGGCCGTTGGCAGAGGCCATTACCCTGGAGTTGGATGGCCCGGAGACTGCGCCGAATTTGCGCGGATTAGCCAGTAATTGCTCCGCTCTTGAAGGTTATGCCGACTTCGTAGCCGATATCGCCTGGCTGCTGCGGGCCTACGCCTGCTTGCTCGATGCCAAGCGTGTCGGTCTGCGTCTGCGGGTGTTGGACAAGGCCATGTGCCCGCGCTTTCATGTGGATCATGCTCCGCTGCGGCTGATCACGACCTATGCCGGGGTCGGCAGCCAGTGGTTGCACGAGGGTGCGATCGAGCGTGCACGGCTGGGCGATCCGGCGGCCGAACCGCTGGAGCCTACGCGCATTCAGCAGATGGTCAGCGGCGAGGTGGCGTTGTTCAAGGGTGAGAGGTGGCTGGGCAATGAAGGCTGCGGCATTGTCCATCGCTCGCCGCAACCGGCTAAGGGTGAGCGGCGGTTGATCCTCACCCTGGATTGGCTGGCTTAACGCATTCGGCGTCCAGTTGCAGCCGGTGGGCAAGAAAAGCGGCGGGAAAAAATGGGCCGCGTTAAGCGGCCCGATCACGCTAGAAAGAACTTCGGTGGTGATCCGAATTTACCAGGCTTGAGGGGGCCCGCAGTCAGTAAGCCCGAGGCAGGTGACAAGCTGGTGACTAGCGGCCCATCCACACACCTTGGCTGTGCTGCTCACAGGCCGGCTTGAGATAGGCCGCGTCGCTGGCCACACCGTAGTAATGAATGTCCTGCTGGTAGGGCGTGCCCGGTACGCGTGCCGAGCGGCAGACCCCAAAGGAGCCGATCGGACATTGCTCGACGAACTCGACGGCCACCTTCTGCCCTTGTAGTTGCGGTTGGCAAAAGCCCTGGCGAAACAGTTGCGGCGGAATACTGCGGTTTTGCTGGCAGAGTTTGATATCCAGCCGCTCGGCCTGGCTATGCACGACGCAGGCTTCGGCCTGGGCGAACATGGGTAGAGCGGTCAACAGTGCGAGAAGCCACAAACGCATGAAAAAGCCTCCAGAACGAAATGTGCGAGGCGGGAAGTCTGCCGGACTTGGGCGTTCGTAGCGAGAAGGTCTGGGAGTGAGAGGGTGTTTTCGCCCATGTCTTGGACCCGACAGGCTTCTAGGCCCTGTACGAAAAGTGCCTGTGCTCGATGATGCTGCGTTAAAAGCAGGCTCGGAATGCTCATTTACAGCTCGTAAACTCCGCTTCCTCGCCTGTTTTTGCCTTGCCTGATCTTCGCTCGCCGACTTTTCGTACAGGGCCTAGCACGGCACCTTTGCCCCTGGCTCGGACAAGCCTCACCATAGGCCCATGTTGAAAAATATCCCGACCCACCTGATCGCCGGCCCGTTAGGCGCCGGCAAGACCAGCCTGATTCGCCACTTGCTGGCGCAGCGACCGGCGCATGAGCGCTGGGCGGTGCTGATCAATGAGTTCGGCCAGATTGGGCTGGACGCCGCGCTGTTGGCGAGCAGCGACGATGGCATCGCCCTGGGTGAAGTCGCCGGCGGTTGCCTGTGCTGTGTGAATGGCGCGCCGTTTCAAATCGGCCTGGCCCGCTTGCTGCGCAAGGCCAAGCCGAATCGCTTGCTGATCGAGCCGTCTGGTCTTGGCCACCCGGCGGAGATCCTACGTCAGCTGCAAGAACCGCCTTGGGCGGGCGTGCTGGCGGTGCAGCCGAGTGTGCTGGTGCTGGATGCTGCCGCCTTGGCGGCCGGTCAAGCGCTGCCGGAAACTCAGCACGCGGCGTTGGCCGAGGCCGGTCTGCTGGTGCTGAACAAAGCGGAAAATCTCGATGCTGCAAGGCGGGCGCGGCTGTTGGCCGAGTTGCCGCGGCGGCCAGCGTGTTGGACCACGCAGGGCGCGTTGGCGCTTGCGCAGTTGCCCGGTGTGCAGGCGCAGGCTGAGAGCGCCGGGGCTGAACCGGCGTTGCCCTCGAGTGGCGCGCCAAGCCTGCCCGGTGTCTGGCTCGACCCGCGTCAGCCGATCTGCCAAAGCCAGGGTCAGGCGCAGGGTTGGAGCATCGGTTGGCGCTGGCACCCGAGCCAGCGTTTCGAGTTGATGCGCGTGCAGCTGTGGTTGGCCACACTGCCCTGGCGGCGCGCCAAGCTGGTGCTGCAAACCAACGCCGGCTGGCTCTCCGGCAATGCCTTGAATGCTGAGCCTATCCACTGGCAAAACAGCGAATGGCGTAAGGATTCGCGCCTGGAGCTGATCTTCGCCGAGCCCCAGGACGAGGTGCGGCTGAGCGCCGAACTGGCGACCTGCCTGCTTGACGAGTAGTAGCCAGCCAGCCAGCTGGCTGAGCTTGTGGTTAACGCACCACCACCTGTGCGCAGACACTTTTCGTAGAGGGCCCAAGACCGATCCCGCTACGGTTCTGGGCGGTTCTGGGCGCGGGCCGAACTCGCTGTCTGTAACTGCGCCAGTTCCTCGATGATGCGTGCTGCATACCGGTTGACCAGAGAAGGAACCGCCGCCTCGTTGTAGCGCTTCAGCGATGGCTCGATATAGCGCCATTTGCGTGCGATATCGGCCAGAATCTGGCGGTATTCGGCGGGCTGCTCCGGATGATCCTGCAACTTGCCCAGGTGCGCGCCGAACTCATCGGCCAGCTCATCTAAAGCCTGGCCATCGCCACCCAGAGCGTTCGCCCCGATGCTGTGGGCGATATAGTCGGTGGCGATGTTCTGCATCAGCAGGCTGAGACTGCGGCTTCGCTCGGTCAGCCACTCCGGGGGGTGGCGGCTTTCTTGCCGCAAGCTGACCTCAAGCGCAGCGCATAGGCTCATCAGTTGTCGATTCAGCCCGACCAATTCGGCGATGTCGCCGCCACTGGGGCTGCTCTGGCGTTGCAGATCCCTGGCGAGGCGGGAAAGCAGGCCCGCGTAAGTGCGCCATTGCCGATCGAGCTGGGCGAGCAGGGTGCCTGAGCTTGCTCCGGGCACCTCTGCCATCCCCGCCAGCTGGGTGGTGGTTGCCAGGATGCGGCGGTCCAGCGAATTGGCCAGGGCTGGGTCGGGATCGACGCCATACATCAGATAAAAGTCGCCCAGAGCGCCCTGGGTCGCCAATTGCACCTGATGCAGGCGGAACAGGTTTTCATCGGGCTTGGCCGGGCTCACGGCGGCACAGGGCTGCATGGCCAGCGTGACCAGTAGAAAGGTGAAAAGCCGGTGAAGCATGGGCAACTCCGTATGTTCGGCATGCGTCTGGCCGAGGGAAGGCCTCTGCCCGTTCCAAGGGCATTGGGGCGGGCGGGGCTAATGCGGGTGCTGGGACCGCAGGCAGCCTGGGCTGCCTGCAGAGGCGGGATTTATGGGTGGGCGTTGAACCAGGCGAGGATATGCGCCGGTGCGGCCGCCAGCCATTCGTGGTTACCCAGCGGCTCGGTGTAGCGCGTAGTTTCGATGCCCTGGTAGAGCAGGCGGTCGTAGTACAGATCCATGGTCCACCAGGGCACTACCGCATCGACAAAACCATGCAAGAAGGTCGTTGGTGGGTGATCGGCCGGTAGTTCCGGCACCTCGCACAGTGGGCCCGAACAGCTGGCATAAGAGCCGGACTGAATTGCCAGGGCCTTGAACTTGCCACGGAAGGAAACGGCCATCCGGCTGGTGTTGTAGCCCCCACTGGAAATGCCGGTGGCGTATTGCCGATTGGGGTTCAGCGGGCCGAAATGCCCCTGGCCGATGGCCTGCAGCAGGTTGGTGATGAAGTTGTAGTCGGTGGTCTGCTCATACAACTGGGCCAGCCCAGGAATATTGGTTTGCCAGAACAAATCCGCCGGGGCGCTTGGGGCAATGACCGCATAACCGTTGTCGAGCAAGGTTTTGATCAGCTTGCCTTCGTTGTAGAGCCGCCCGAGCCATTGGTCGCTGTAGTAGACGAAATTGTCCAAGGCGAAAAATGACCCCTGATACAGGATCACCACCGGCCACCCCCCTGGAGGGGGCGTGCCGACGGGTATCTGGTAGATCACCTTGCGAGTGGCCAGCTCTCCAGAAGAAATCCAGGTCGATTGGTGGCTACAACTGATCTTGCCCGACACCAGCAGGAAGGGCTTGAGCTCGGTACAGCGTGAGTCGGCCCAGGCGGCGGTGCAGATAAGGCTGAGGAGGGTGCTGAGCAACAGCGTGCGGCAGTTGAAGCGAGAACTAAACATGGGAGCCCTTCTTATTGTTTGGATGCTCTGGATAGTTGCTGAGCCGTTTCGTCCTAAGCGGTTCAGGATGAGCGAACCCGGCGGATGCTGCCGGGTTCGCTAGCGGCACCTCCTGGCGCCACCGAAGATGCGATGAGAAGCATCTCTTGCTGCTAAATCGAAACAGAAATTCCGATTCCGTCAAATCATCGTTTCGCCAGATTGCACCCGATGTGGGGCGGCGCAGCATCTGGAATAAGGCTTAGCGGAAGAAAAATATTTTTTGTGGCCACTCCCCTTGCAAGAAGGAGGAGGGCTGGTTACATTGTATCGGAATCGATGTTCCGATTCCGAATGAAATATAACATAAAATAAAAAAAGGAGGTCGGCGTGGCTAAACAAGGGAAAAGCCTTGGCGTTGCCGCTATTGCACTGCTCGGTGTATTGCCAGTGACTCAATCGTTGGCGTTCCAGGGGCGCTCTGGCGACTGGACCGCCTCGCTGGATACCGCGCTGTCCTACGGCGTCAGCTACCGGATGGAGGGCCAGGACGACAAGCTGATTGCCCGCGCCAACGGCGGCAAGGGCAGCAATGCCGGGCTGATCAACTCGGACGATGGCGACCTCAACTTTCGCAAGGGTGAGCTGTTCTCTGAAGTGCTGAAGGCGGTGTCCGATCTGGATCTGCGCTACCAGGATCAGTACGGCCTGTTCCTGCGCGGCCGTGCTTTCTATGACTTCGAGTTGGAAGATGACGAGCGCCGACACCGGCAGATCAGCTCAAAAGGGCTCGATGAAGCCGGCTCCAGTGCCGACCTGCTGGATGCCTTTGTCTACGGCAGTTGGACTGTCGATGAGCGCGCCCTCAACGCACGCCTGGGTCGGCAGGTGATCAACTGGGGCGAGGGGCTGTTCTACCAGAACGGCATCGGCGCGACCAATCCGGTGGATATCAATGCCCTGCGCGCGCCCGGGTCTGAGATCAAGGAGGCCTTTATGCCGACCTTCATGATCTCCGGCTCCTACGAGCTGCGTGACAACCTGACAGTGGAAGGCTACTGGCAACCGGGATGGGCCTGGGAAGCCTCGAAGATCGACCCCTGCGGTACCTATTACTCAACCCTCGACGTACTTGGCGAAGGCTGCGACTACCTCTCCGTGGCGCCGTTGCAGGAGCCGTTGACCCGCGGTCAGGCTTTTGACAGCCCGCAGCAGGCCCAGGCCTTTGTCGACGGCCTGGCCCCGGGTTTCGTCAACAACCTGCTCAAGGGGTACTTGCCGAGTACTTTCATCCCGCGTGGCAGTGATATCGATGCCGACGGCGCGGCGCAATATGGGGCGTCGTTGCGCTGGTTCGTGCCGCAGTTGAACGATACCGAACTGGGCTTCTACTACCTGCGATACAACATGCAGGTACCGATGATTGGCCTGACGGTCGGCCAGCCCGTGCGCCTGCCGGTGGTCGGTGTGCTGCCGGACGCCAGCAGCTCGAGCTACTACGCCGAATACCTGGAAAAGCGCGACCTGTACGGCGTTAGCTTCAACACCAGCATTGACGGTGACAGCATTTTCAATGGCCTGTCGCTGGCCGGTGAGCTGAGCTATCGCCCGGATACGCCGATTGCCCTGGGCTTGGGGGAATACCTGCCGAAGGCGCTGCTTGGCAACTTGGCGGGGCTACCCGTCGGCACCCGTCTGAATGGTTACCGCGAGAAGGACATGTACCAAGCCTCGTTGGCGGCGATTTACAGCTTCAACGGCCTGCTCGGTTCCAACTCGGCGGTGTTGCTCTCGGAAGTGGTCGCCAGCCGGGTACAGGGGCTGGAGTCGAACGTCGACTATTACGAGGCCACCAGCAGTGCCTACGGCGCCCAGGCCAACCTGCAGTTGACTTACAGCAACGTGTTCAACCTGGTGAACCTGGTTCCAAGCGTCGGCTACCAGCACAGCATCAACGGGGTTGCGCCGCAGCTCACTAATGGCCTGGATGAGGAGGCGCAGAGCTATTCGTTGGGCATCGACGCGATCTACCAGGAGTCCCTGACTGTCGGCGCCAAGTACGTCGGCTACAGCGGAGGGGGCCTGTCGAACAAGCGCAGTGACCGCGACTACCTGAGCCTCAATATCAAGTACAGCTTCTGACGAGTGGAGCCCCGCATGAACAGCATGAATAAGAACAATTCTTTCAGACGACTCGGCCGTGTGGCACTGGTGGCCCTGATCGCGCAATGCGCACTGCCACAGGCTTTTGCCAAAGTCGGCGGCGAGCAGGCGGCCCGTCTGGATAAGGATCTGACGCCGCTGGGCGCCGAACGCGCCGGTAACGCCGCTGGGACCATCCCGGCTTGGGAGGGCGGCTTGGCGCAATCGAGCAACGCCTTGGATGCGGCCCTGGGTTACAAGGATCCATTCGCGGCGGACACGCCGCTTTTCACCATCACCGCCGCCAATGCCGAGCAGTACCGCGCGCAGCTGAGTCCCGGCCAACTGGCCATGCTCAAGCGCTTTCCCGATAGCTGGAAACTGCCGGTCTACCCGAGCCACCGCTCCGCCTCCTACTCGCCGCGGGTGTATGCCGCGATCAAGGCCAATGCGCAGTCGGCCACCCTGATCGAGGGCGGCAATGGCCTTGCCGACTTCAAGAACGCCACGCCTTTCCCCATTCCACAATCGGCGCTGGAAGTGCTGTGGAATCACCTGGTTCGCTACCGCGGTGACAGCGTCAAACGCAATTACGCCCAGGCCGTGCCTCAGGCCAACGGTGATTATTTCATTACCAAGATCAAGGATTTGTTCCTCTTCAACCAAGCGGCCGGCAAGGCCGATCAGGAAAACGGCAACGTGCTGTTTTACTTCCGCCAGTCGGTCCTGGCGCCGGCCCGGCTCGCCGGTACCGAACTGCTGGTGCACGAGACCGTCAATCAGGTAAAGGAGCCGCGCCTATCCTGGCTCTATGCCGCGGGTCAGCGGCGGGTACGGCGTGCGCCGAATGTCGCCTATGACTCGCCCGGCACGGCGTCCGACGGCATGCGCACCACAGACAACTTCGACATGTTCTCGGGCGCCCCGGACAAATACGACTGGCAACTGCTGGGTAAACAGGAGTTGTACGTGCCGTACAACAGCTACAGGTTCGCCGCCAAGTCGAATAAATACGCCGATATCGTCAAGCCGGGTCACGTCAATCCCGAGCTGTTGCGCTATGAGTTGCATCGGGTCTGGCATGTGCGCGCGAGCCTGAAGGCGGGAATGCGTCATCAATATAAACAGCGCGATTTTTATTTTGACGAGGACAGTTATCAGATTCTCGTAGTCGATCACTACGACAACCGCGATAAGCTCTGGCGCGTGGGCGAGTCCTATACGATCAATTACTACGATCAGCCGTTGATCTGGACGAAAGGCGATGCGGTGTACGATCTGATCAGCGGTCGTTATGTCATTGGTATTTTATCCAATGAAGAGCCGGCCGCTGAGTTTTCCATTCCATTAAAGCCGACAGACTTCACCCCGGCACAATTGCGCCGGGACAGCCTGCGTTAATCATTAATCCAGACGAGGAACTTCCAAGTAGTTCAATGCCAGGCGTGACAGTTCGGCCGGAATATCTTGGTCGGCTGTTACGCCTAAACTTCCAGTCATGGTGTGGTAATTCAAACTAGCCAATAACAAGTGCGCCACCAAGTCGATTGCTTGGGTGGGATTCGGGTGTCGGATAGTCATCAGCTGGGCTAGAGCAATGCGGCAGAAGGCATTCGCGATATAGGTGTTCAATTCATGGAAACGCGTACGGAACTGCAGGTCTGCCGAGCTGCGGCGGATCAAGGCGCGGAGCAGGCCTTCACGGTTCCGGAAGAGTTCGATCAGCGTGCGGATAAAGCTCTCGATCTGCGCTTTGGCGTCGAGGTCGCTGTGCAGTACCTGTTCGATGGCGCGATCAATGGCGGTTTGGCTTTCTTCAACAAAGCGGCCATGCACGGCGTAGAGCAAAACATCTTTATCACCGAGCAAGCGATAAAAAGTGCCCACCGAAGATTCTGCAAGTTGGGTGATTTGGGAAATACTGGTTTCTTCGAAAGTGTTGTTAGCCAACAGTTCGGCCGCCACATTGAGAAAACGCTCAAGGGCCTGCTTACTGCGTTCTTGCATGGGGTTGACGAGG
Organism: Pseudomonas sp.; assembly: GCA_050739815.1. Taxonomy (GTDB): domain Bacteria; phylum Pseudomonadota; class Gammaproteobacteria; order Pseudomonadales; family Pseudomonadaceae; genus Aquipseudomonas. Next base: position 12,303 of record JBOICE010000154.1, read on the forward strand.
TCGCTCATAGCAAAGCCCTTGAACATAATAATGCCGGAGATTTTAATTTTTTTACCGGCGCAAAGCAAATAGCCGCGCTTTGCCCGGCGCGGCATTAGCACCGAGCTCATTAAGGCTTCGGTATTGTCTATGCGTGGCTGGATGGATATTCGATTTTAACGATATAGGAGAATGCCAAAATGGATTATATGAAGTTGAGCACTGGACGTTTTGCCTATATCTGTAAAGGCCAGGGCACGCCGGTAGTGTTGCTGCATGGTCTGGGCTCGTCTTGGTTGGACTGGCAGCCGCAAATCGACTATCTGTCGCGCTTTTTCAAGGTCTATGCCCTGGATTTGCGTGGGCATGGTGCCAGCGAGCGGCTTCGGGCAGGGCTGGGGGTCGTCGATATGGCGGCGGATGTCGCCGAGTTCATTACGGCGGTCGAGTGCAACCCGGTCTTCGTGGTCGGCATCTCCATGGGCGGCATGGTCGGCTTCCAGTTGCTGGTCAGTAATTCCGAACTGGTGCGCGGTTTCGTGGCGATCAACAGCGCGCCGAGCTTCCCTCTGGACTCCCTGCGCCTGCGTGGCCAGGTGGGCCTGCGCAAGTTGTTGATCCACCTGTTCGGGTTACGCGTCATGGGTAAATTGCTGGCGCACAAACTGTTCCCGCATGCCGAACAGGTGCAACTGCGCGCCCAGTTCATCGAGCGGATCGCGGGCAATGATCGGGTTTCTTACCTGCATGCCCTGCACGCCATTCTGGGCTGGTCGGCGTTGCCTGCCGTGCAAGAGGTCAACACGCCGATGCTGATTGTCGCCGGTGACCGTGACTACACCCCCTTGGCCTACAAGCAGAGTTATGTGCAGCAGTTGCGCAACGCGCGGCTGGCGGTGATTGAAGACTCCGGGCATGCCACGCCGCTGGATCAGCCGGTGCAGCTCAATCGGCTGCTGCAGCAATTTATCGACGAGTTGGTATGGCTATCTGCCCATGGCCCCGGATCTGTCAGTCGGCAAGGGGCCGGCACGGAGTAAGGTGCGTGAATCTTAGGGCGTCCCAGACGCCCTTTTTTTATGTGCTAAAGCAGCAGGCTCAAGTTCGAAGCGAGCCGTAGGCGCGGACGCGTGTGCGCGGCGTTAGCGCCGGCTACGCTGGCCCGGCACTGCCTGCGAGGTGGGCAGGAATGGGTCGATGTCGCCTGCGGCAGTCAAGACAGGCATTGCACAGAGTTCCTGAGTGAACAGTCGGGTTTATCGCGGGCGCCAGGCCGGCCAGCAGTCGGTATTGGTCCTGGTCGAAGCCTGATTTTTTAGTCATGGCGGAGTTACTGCGCGGGCTGCGAGCACTGTGGGCTGGCGATTTCATCAGGCAATGACGTTGAAATTTTCGCACCCGACTGGCACCGATTACACTGGCGCGTTCCTCACGAGCGGCTCTCCATGTATCTGCATCCCTGGTCACATCACACCTCTGCCGGTTTCACCCTGCGTGGTTGGCACAGCCCGCCCTCGGGTAAACCGCTGCTGCATTTCCTGCATGGCAACGGCTTTTGCGGGCGCACTTACGAGCCGCTGCTCAGACGTTTATCGGCAGACTTCGACCTCTGGCTGTGCGATATCCAAGGCCACGGAGACAGCGATCACGGCGGGCGTTTTCATGGCTGGAACCGCAGTGCCGAGCTGGCGATCGAAGCGTTCGAGAGCGGCCGCGGGATATTTGCCGAAGTGCCACGGTTTGTCCTCGGACACAGTTTCGGCGGGGTGCTCAGCAGCTTGATCCTGGCCCAGCATCCGCAGTTGTTTCAACGCGCGGTGCTGCTCGACCCGGTGCTGTTCCCGCCGGCACTGATCGGCGTGATGGCGTTGTCCGAAGTGCTCGGCCTGCACCGGCGCAGCACCCTGGCGCGCAAGTCCGCCGCCCGTCGCCGGCAGTGGCCGGACCGTAGCGCGGCCTATGCCGGGCTGTATGGCCGCGGCACCTTCAAGGGCTGGGACGATGCGGCGCTATGGGCCTATGTCGAGCATGCGCTGAAGGAGGTGGAGGGCGGTGTCGAGCTGAAATGCCGACCGAGCCGCGAGGTGGAAATCTTCGGCTCCTATCCCCGCCGACTCTGGCCGTCGCTGGGCAAGATCGTGACGCCAACGCGGATTTTGCATGGCCAGCACAGCTATCCCTTTGTCGCCAAAGCGGTGGCGCGGGTGACGGCGCTGAATGCCCATATCAGTGCCCAGGTGGTGGCCGGCGGGCACTGCTTTATGCAGGAAAACCCGTCGGACTGTGCCGAACGTGTCAGCAACTTCCTCTTACAGCACAGTTGAGCCGGGCCAGCGAGAGCCGCAGGTTCAGTGGTGCCACTTGTCATGCGTGCGCCGCCACTCGCTGAGCTGGATCACTTCGGCCGAGGTGCTGGGTTTTGCTGGCGTTTTGTCGGGCGTTATATCGGGCGCTATGGTTATATCGGGCACTAGGTCTGGCTTGTCCAGGACGCTGCCGGGCTTTTCCACGAAGGGGTGCGGTGCCAGCTCGATACGCCCGACATGGTCGCCAAACATGATGATGGTGCCCGCATGCCGTTGTTCGCTGGTGACGGTGAACTCGAAGCCATACACCCGCGCCAGACGTTTACGGCCGCGGGCGTCGGGCAGCAGGGCGATTTTGCGCAGGGCGACGTTGTCGTCGAGCAGAATCACGTCCATCTGCTGGCAATGCTGTTTGACCTGCGCCAGGGCCCGCTCGCGCAAACCATGGGCATGCCAGAGCCAGGCGCCGCCAGCGGCCAGCAACATCAGCACGAACAGATTACCCAGGGTCAGCATGGTGGTTGCGCTCCAACAAGGGCGGACAGCTTAACCGTCACGCGTCAGGCACTCCAGCCTGTCACGTCGAGGCTATTTGCCGCGATACTTCCGCTCACACACTTGCAGTTCTATCAGTTCAGGAACCCGGCATGAAACGCACCCCTCACCTGCTCGCCATCCAGTCCCATGTGGTGTTCGGCCATGCCGGCAATAGCGCGGCGGTCTTTCCCATGCAGCGCCTTGGGGTCAACGTTTGGCCGCTCAATACCGTGCAGTACTCCAATCACACTCAGTATGGCCAGTGGGCAGGAGAAGTGTTGGCGCCGGAGCAAATTCCGGCCTTGATCGAGGGTATTGCGACGATTGGTGAGTTGGGCCATTGCGATGCGGTGCTGTCTGGCTACCTCGGCAGTGCCGAGCAAGGCCGGGCGATTCTGCAGGGCTTGGCGCGGATCAAGTTGGCCAATCCCAAGGTGCTGTACCTCTGCGATCCGGTGATGGGCCATCCAGAGAAAGGCTGCATAGTCGCCCCGGAAGTCAGCCACTTTCTGCTGGAGGAAGCCGCCGCGGCCGCCGATTTCCTCTGCCCCAACCAGCTGGAGTTGAATAGCTTCGCCGATTACGCGGCGAGATCGCTGCAAGATTGCGTCTATATGGCGCGTACCCTGTTGGCGCGGGGGCCGCAAGCGGTGCTGGTCAAGCATCTGGACTACCCCGGCAAGGCCGCCGATTGCTTCGAGATGCTGCTGGTGACCGCCGAGGCGAACTGGCACTTGCAGCGCCCGCTGCTGGCGTTTCCGCGTCAACCGGTGGGGGTTGGCGACCTGACCTCGGGGTTATTCCTGGCACGGGTGTTACTGGGCGACGAGTTGCTCGCGGCCTTCGAATTCACCGCGGCGGCGGTGCATGAGGTGCTGCTGGAAACCCAGGCCTGCGCCAGCTGGGAGCTGGAGCTGGTACGCGCGCAGGATCGCATCGCCCACCCGCGCCAGCGCTTCGCGGCGCAGCGCCTGTAGGGGCGGCGCGCCTGCTGCGCGGCACGGCCAATCGGCTTGGCTGCGCCGATTCGAGGCCCAAGCGGGCGAAGCAGCCAGCACGGCGAGGGTGAACAGCGCACCTGAGCCGGTGCCGGCTCGCAACAGGGCATGAATAGGCGCTCAGGCTTCTTCGCGGATTTCCTTGTAGCGCTGCTCCAGCTCCTGGCGCAGTTGGCGGCGCTGCTGGGCTTGCTTGAAACGGCGCTTTTCGTCGGCGCTCTGTGGCTGTAAGGGCGGCACTGCGGTGGGCTTGCCGCTGTCGTCGACGGCGACCATGGTGAAGAAGCAGCTATTGGTATGACGCACCGATTTTTCGCGGATGTTTTCGGTGACCACTTTGACGCCAATCTCCATCGAGCTGGTGCCGCTGTAGTTGACCGAGGCGAGGAAGGTCACCAGTTCGCCGACATGGATCGGCTCGCGAAAGATCACCTGATCCACCGACAGGGTCACCACATAACGCCCGGCGTAACGGCTGGCGCAGGCGTAGGCGACCTCATCGAGGTATTTCAACAGGGTGCCGCCGTGCACATTGCCAGAGAAATTGGCCATGTCCGGAGTCATCAACACGGTCATCGTCAGTTGGGTGTTTGCGGATTCCATAACAGGCTCTTCAAGGGGCAGAGGGTCTTCGCGGGGCGAGGAGTGCGAGGCGCGAGCTTGCAAGGATAGCGCCAGGGCGCCTGGCAAAGCTGCAGAAATCCGCCCGAAGCGGTGTTTTCGCGCGTTACTGCGGCCCGCAGGCCCCGCGCCGGCGAAGCCGTTGCAGCTGCCTTGCGGGGGGGTTCTGCAGGCTAGTCGGGGTGTGCGCCGGGATATTGCCCCGGAATGGTGCGTTGTGCCCGCGGCCTTACTTGCCGGCCGAGAGGCCGAAGTCGATCGCCAGGTTGGCCCCGGTGATGGCTTCCGCGTGGGGCTGACAGAGGAACCAGACCAGCTCGGCGACTTCATCCGGGCGGATAAAGCGGGCGTCCTGGCCCTGTGGGTAAAGTGACAGCAATTGGCGCTTGTAGGCCTTCGGGTTGCCCTCGCCGTAGCGCTCGGCCTGGAAGTCGAGCATCGGCGTGGCGATATCGCCCGGCGACACCGTGTTCACCCGGATCCCATCGCTGGCCAGATCCAGCGCCAGGGTTTTGCCCATCAAGGTCAGGCCGCCCTTGGCCGCACAGTAGGCGGCGGCATTGCGATTGCCTTGGTGGCCGGCGTCGCTGGAGATGTTGACGATGCTGCCACGGCTCTCGCGCAGGTGCGGGATCGTCGCCGAGCACATGAAGAAGGCGGCCTTCAGGTTGACCGCCATGACCAGATCGAAATCCTCCTCGCTGAAGGACTCCACCGGCCCCTCGCGCCAGACGCCGGCGGCGTTGACCAGCGCGTCCAGGCGCCCGGTGCGGCCGAGCACGCAACTGACCAGTTCCTGGCAATTGGCCGCCGAGCGCAAGTCGATCGACATGCTCGCCGCCAAGGGCAGGCTGTTGCTCAGGGCATGCAGGCCGGCGCTGTCGACGTCAGTGACGGCTACGCGCCAGCCGCCTTGGGCAAAGCGTTTGGCCAGTGCGCTACCGAGGCCGCCGGCCGCGCCAGTGATAAGAACTACGGGGGTGCTCATCGGAACTCCTCGCTCTGTGGGGTGGGTTTCAGCCCACCGCTGTGACCTTGGTGATGGGCGCGAGCCCACCCTAGGGTTTGAGTCTGGTGCGCGGTGGATTACGCCTGGGTCAGGTACCAGCGCCAATCCTGCTCGCCGACCTCGCCCATGAACTGGCGGTATTCCTCATGTTTGATCGCCAGGTAGACCTTGAGGAACTCCGCACCGAAGACCTCTTTGGCCCAACTGGAGTTCTCCAGTGCGCGCAGGGCGGTCAGCCAGTCGGTCGGCAGGAACTCCTTGGCCTGGGCGTAGCCGTTGCCCACGATCGGCGCGCCGGGATCGATCTGCTGGCGAATGCCGTGGTGGATACCGGCGAGAATCGCCGCGGCGGCCAGATAGGGGTTGGCGTCGGCGCCGCAGATGCGGTGCTCGATGTGCCGGCTCTTGGCCGGGCCACCCGGCACGCGCAGGGAGACCGTGCGGTTGTTGATGCCCCAGGTCAGCGCCAGCGGCGCATAACTGTTGGCCTGGAAGCGGCGGAAGGAGTTGGCGTTGGGGCAGAACAGCGCCAGCGAGTCGAGCAGAGTGGCCAGCATGCCGCCGATGGAGTGGCGCAACAGTGGCGTGCCTGAAGGGTCTTCGCTGGCGTAGAGGTTGTTGCCCTGCTCGTCGGCCAGGCTGACGTGCAGGTGCATGCCGGTGCCGGCCAGATCGCCAAAGGGTTTGGCCATGAAGCAGGCTTGCAGGCCATGCTGGTTCGCCACGCCCTTGACCAGGCGCTTGTAACGGATGCCCTCGTCGATGGCTTGCAGTGCGTCATAACGGTGTTCGAGGGTGATTTCCACTTGCCCCGGGGCGTATTCGGAAATCGCCGTGCGCGCCGGCAGGCCTTGGGCATCGCAGGCGTCGTAGAGATCATTGAGGAACGCTTGCAGTTGCTCCAGCTCATACACGCCATACACCTGGGTGGCATGGGGGCGTGCGCCATTGGCTTGGCGCGCCGGTAGCGGCCGAGCGTTTTCGCCGCGTTCAGGGTCGAGCAGGTAGAACTCCAGTTCGACGGCCATCACCGGGTGATAACCCGCGGCTTGCAGACGCTCGATCACCTGGATCAACACATGCCGCGGGTCGGCGACGGCGGCGGGTTGGCCCAGTTGCGGGTGCATGCTCACCTGCAACTGGCCGGTCGGTTGCTGGCGCCAGGGTTGCAGGCACAGGCTGCCGGGCAGCGGGTAGGTCCAGCAGTCGGCATCGCCGACCTCCCAGACCAGGCCGGTGTCTTCGACGTCTTCGCCATTGATGGTCAGGGCGAGGATGGTGCTCGGCAGCGGTCGGCCGGACTCAAAGACCGCCAACAGTTCCTCACGGTGCAGCAGCTTGCCGCGCGG
>JBOICE010000155.1:0-19386 GCA_050739815.1 Pseudomonas sp.
CTGATGGAGCGCGACGCCGAGGTACTGGCCGAGATCGAATGCCTGAACAACGGCAAAAGCGCGCAAGTGGCACGGGTCATGGACGTGCAACTGTCCATCGACTTTCTGCGTTATATGGCCGGTTGGGCCACCAAGATCGAAGGTTCCAGCGTCGAGGTGTCGATGCCGCTGATGCCGGATGATCAGTTCCATGGTTTTATCCGCCGCGAAGCCATAGGCGTGGTCGGCGCCATCGTCGCCTGGAACTTCCCGCTGCTGTTGGCCTGCTGGAAGCTCGGCCCGGCCCTGGCGACCGGTTGCACCCTGGTACTCAAACCGGCGGACGAAACCCCGCTGTCGGCCTTGAAGCTCGGCGAACTGGTGCTCGAAGCCGGCTACCCGGCGGGGGTCTTCAACGTGGTCACCGGCACCGGCATCGTGGCGGGTGCGGCGCTCACCCATAACCCGGATGTCGACAAGCTGACCTTTACCGGCTCCACCGAAGTCGGCAAGCAGATCGGCAAGGCGGCCATGGAGTCCATGACCCGCGTCACCCTGGAACTAGGCGGCAAATCGCCGACTCTGGTGCTGGAGGACGCCGACCTGCAACAAGCGGCCGCCGGTGCCGCCAGTGCCATCTTCTTCAACCAGGGCCAGGTCTGCTGCGCGGGTTCGCGCCTCTATGTGCAGCGCAAGCACTTCGACAACGTGATCGCCGACATCGCCAATATCGCCAACGGCATGAAGCTCGGTAACGGCCTGGATCCGAGCGTGGCCATGGGCCCGCTGATTTCGGCGCGCCAGCAGGAGCGCGTGTTTGGCTACATCGAACGCGGACGTAAACTGGGTGCCACCATCGCCTGCGGCGGCGAGCAATTCGGCCCCGGCTATTTCGTCAAACCGACGGTGATGATCGATGTCGATCAGCGCGGCCCGCTGGTGCAGGAAGAAATCTTCGGTCCGGTGCTGGTGGCGATGCCCTTCGACGATCTCGAAGACGCGATCCGCCTGGCCAACGACAACCGCTATGGCCTGGGCGCCAGCATCTGGTCGAACAACCTGGCTGCGGTCCACCGGATGATCCCACGGATCAATTCCGGCTCGGTCTGGGTCAACTGCCACAGCGCCCTGGACCCCGCCCTGCCCTTCGGCGGCTACAAGATGTCCGGCGTCGGCCGCGAGATGGGCGCCGCGGCCATCGAGCATTACACCGAGCTGAAATCGGTGCTGATCCGCTTGTAAGCCAGCAGTTGCGTAAGGTGGACTAGCCGCGAGGCAAGTCCACCCTGCGATTCGGGCTTCTGATGTGCGGCTCTGGGTCGGGCTTGCGGCCTTGATGCGCAGTCGCCGGGCCTCAGTTATTTCGAGGCTGCCCCAGCCGCAGCTGTGAATGGCAGCAAAAAACAGGTGGAGGGCGATCTGATTGGCAACGGAAGCCCGTCGGTAGAACCCGACTCTTGCGCGGCTCGCGCGATCGATTGATGCCCGCCGCCGAAGCTTTGGAGCTCCTTGCAAATCTCCAAAGTGCCCGGAGTGAAATCGAGCACCCGCAGCGCGACCGCGATCTGCACCTATGCCAAACACGGCAAGCAACCCGGGTCCGGGTGGGATGCCATATGCGAACCCTGCTAATGCGGCACTGCCGATGACGGCTGTTTGCATGATCTGGTCCCCGGCGTAAAAGAAGCCTCAACGGGGCGCTAGTGGCCTGTACGGCTAGTTTGTTAACTCAAGTTCGGATGCCTGGAGTCCTGAGACAAGGCGCCGTGACGAGTCATAGCTGGGCTATGGCGAGGAGCGGCAACGCAGTATCGGGGCTTCAGGCGCCGAAATTGACTAATGGAATTAGCCACACAGGCCACTAGATCCCGACGCAGCCGCTTGCTGTGCTGCTCAACCTTGCTGTGCTGCTCAACATAGTGAGGCAGCCGCATCGCCATCACCTTCCGCAATCGCCTCATAGATCAGCCGATGTTCCGCCACATAGAGCTGGATTCTCTCATCGAGGCGGAGGGCGGGTGAAAAGCGCACCAATCATACCCATGGGGACATGGCCGCATCCTGGGTGGTCTACGCTGACAAATGCAGTTCAGATTGGTCCGTTGACCCGGCAGTCAACAATAGCTATGGCGAGTCGCCACTCTGGCCGGCCCCCTCTCCAAGGAGATCACTCGATGAAAAATAAAAAACCGTTTGTCGCCTGCCTTCTGGCACTCGCTCTAGCCGCCGCTGCCGCCCAGGCAGACCAAGTCGTCAAAATTGGCTTGAGCAGCCCTCTGACCGGCCCGCAAGCCGTGAGCGGGAAAGACAATGAAAACGCACTGCGCATGGCCGTCGACGAGCTGAATCAGAAAGGCGTGGTGGTTGGCGGTGAAAAGCTGCAATTCGAACTGATTTCAGAAGATGACCAGGCTGACCCGCGTGTTGGGGTGCAGGTTGCCCAGAAACTGGTCGACGAGGGGGTCGTGGCGGTCCTTGGCCCCTATAACTCGGGGGTCGCCCTACCCGCTTCGGCCGTCTACAAGCGAGCCGGGGTGCCGATACTGAGCGTGGCTTCCAACCCGGCGCTCACCACTCAAGGCTTCACCAACATCTTCCGGATTGGCGCCAGCGATGCGCAGCTTGGCAGCACCATGGCCGATTACGCCGCCAAGAAGCTGAACGCCAAGACCGCTGCGGTGATCGATGACCGTACGGCCTACGGCCAGGGACTGGTCGAAGAGTTCAGCAAAGAAGCGCAACGCCTGGGCATAAAAATCATCGCCCAGGAATACACCAGCTCCAGCGCGACAGACTTCCTCGCCATCCTCGCCTCGATCAAAGTCAAGAAGCCTGACGTGGTCTTCCTCGGTGGCTACGCCGCCCAGGGCGCTCCGTTGGTCAAGCAGATGCGTCAGCGCCAGCTGTCGGCCAAGTTGCTCGGGGGGGATAGCATCTGCACCCCGGATATGGGCCGCCTGGCAGGCCCGGATGCCTCGGTAGTCTATTGCGCACAGGGTGGCGTTGCCCTCGATAGCCTGGAAAAAGGCCGGGCCTTCACCAAGGCGTACAAGGAGCGCTTCAACACCGATACCCAGGTGTACGGCGTGAGTTTCTACGACGGCATGATGCTGCTCGCCGAGGCCATGGTGAAGGCCGACAGCACCGACTCGCAGGATCTGCTGAAGCAACTGCCGAAAACCCAGCACCAAGGCATCGCCGGCGAGTACCGTTTCGATGAAAAAGGCGACCTGACCGGCGCTCCCAGCACGGTCTATACCTTCGAAAACGGTCAGCTCAAGACAGTCCAGTAACGCGCTGGGCAGAGGTCGTCATGCAGCTAGGTAGAATGATTGACACGGTGGAAGTGCACACCGGTGGCGAACCCTTCCGGATCGTCACCAGTGGTCTGCCGAGGTTTCCCGGCAAGACCATCGTCGAACGCCGCCAGTGGATCAAGGACAACATCGATGATCTGCGCACAGCGGTGATCTTCGAGCCGCGCGGGCACGCCGACATGTATGCCGGCTATCTCACCGATCCGGTGAGCCCTGGCGCGGACTTCGGCATCATCTTCGTGCATAACGAAGGCTACAGCGACCACTGCGGGCATGGCGTGATCGCCCTGGCCACCACGGCCGTCGAACTCGGCTGGGTGCAACGCACCGAGCCTGAAACACGGGTAGGCATCGATGCGCCCTGTGGCTTTATCGAAGCTTACGTGGAGTGGGATGGTTCGACCTGTGGCAGCGTACGCTTCGTCAACGTGCCATCGTTCATCTATCTGCGTGACGTGGCAGTCGATACGCCGAGCTTCGGTCGGGTGGACGGCGACATCGCCTTTGGTGGCGCCTTCTACTTCTACACCTCCGGCGCCGCCAAGGGCCTTGAGATCGACGAGGCCTCGGTCGCCACGCTGATCAAGTTCGGCGATGAGGTCAAACAGGCCGCCAATGCCGCCTTCCCCGTCGTCCACCCGGATGTACCGGAGCTGAACCACATCTATGGCACCATCATCGATGGCGCTCCCCGTCATGTCGGTTCGACTCAGGCCAACTGCTGCATCTTCGCCGACCGCCAGGTCGATCGTTCGCCGACCGGCTCAGGGACTGCCGGCCGTGCCGCCCAGCTGTACCAGCGCGGTCGGCTCGCGCTGGGCGATTTGCTGGTCAACGAGTCGCTCATCGGCTCTGTATTCAGCGCCCGTGTGCTCGGCGAAACCACGGTCGGCGCTTACCCCGCGGTGATCCCCGAGGTCAGGGGGACTGCACAGATCTATGGCTTCGCCAGTTGGATCATCAACGAGAAAGATCCTCTGACCTACGGCTTCCTGGTTCGGTAAATTTTGATGGAAACCTTTAATCAAGAAGAAACCGCCAAGCTGTTGCCGATGCGCGAATTGGTCGACACGCTAAGCTCGACCATTCGTGAGTATGCCGCCGGCAAAATCATCAGCCCCGAGCGCCTGGTCGTCCCCCTCAACGAAGGTGGTGTGATGCTGTCCATGCCGGCCAGTGCAGACGACATTGCGATTCACAAACTGGTCAACGTCAATCCTCGTAATGCCAAGGAAGGCTTGCCGACCATCCAGGGCCAGGTTCTGGCTTGCGATGCGCTGCGTGGTACGCTGCTGTTCTCCGTGGATGGCCCAACCGTTACCGGCCGTCGCACCGCCGCCGTGACGATGCTGGCCATTGCTCGCCTGCTGGAGCAGCCGCCGAAGTCGATCCTGCTGATCGGCACGGGCAAGCAAGCTTCCCATCATGTCGAAGCCATTGCCGAAATGTTCCCGCAAGCCCAGGTTCGGGTCAGAGGCCACGAAGCGGCAAAAACCGCGGCATTCGTCGCGCGCTACCAGCGCGGGGCGCTGGAGGTGAAGGTCGATGACGGTTCGGCCCATCAAGATGCCGACGTCGTGATCACCCTGACCACCAGTAAGACGCCGGTCTATAGTGAACTAGCCAAGCCCGGTTGCCTGGTGATCGGCGTAGGCGCCTTCACGCCGGATGCCGCCGAAATCGCCCCCATCACCATCGCCGGCAGCACCCTGTATGTCGATGACCCGCTGGGTGCCCGTCACGAGGCTGGCGACCTGATCCAGGCGGATATCGACTGGTCCAGGGTCAAGCCTCTGGCCTCTGCTCTCGACAGCAAACCCGACTTCTCCAAGCCGATTCTGTTCAAGAGCGTTGGCTGTGGAGCCTGGGATTTGGCGGCTTGTCGTGTGATCAAGGCTAAGCTTAAGCAGGCATAGACGTACTGAATCCCCTGGGCGGTGCGACTCGCTCGGGGAAAGGGCAAAAGCAAAAATGAAGTGGCCTCGTCAGTTCCTGGTCGACTGTTCTTCGAACAGGTAGCGCCCCTTCTCCAAGAAGCCATTTGCATGCCGCCATACGGGCGGTCATGGAGTCGGTATGGACCTATTCATCCAGCAGGTCATCAACGGCTTGGTACTGGGCAGCATCTATGCACTGATCGCGCTCGGCTACACGATGGTTTATGGCATTCTCAGAATCATCAACTTCGCCCATGGCGATGTCTTGATGATCGGCGCTCTTACCGCCTTCTCGGTCTTGAGCCTGTTGCAGGGGTATTTTCCTGACCTGTCTCCCTGGCTGATGCTGGGCTTCGCGTCGCTCATTGCCATGCTGACCTGCGCAGTCTTGAGTTATTTACTCGAACGCATTGCCTACCGCCCCCTGCGCAAGGCACCGCGACTGGCTCCGCTGATCACCGCTATCGGTGCTTCGGTCTTGCTACAGACCATCGCCATGATGATCTGGTCGCGTAACCCCCTGAACTTCCCTCAGCTATTGCCCGCCGACCCGATCAATATCGGCTCCAGCGAAGCCACCATCACCCTCAAGGAGATGATCATCATCGGCATGTCGCTGGCGGTAATGGCCGGCCTATTGCTACTGGTGAACAAGACCAAACTGGGCCGGGCCATGCGGGCCACGGCGGAGAACCCCAGCATCGCCAGCTTGATGGGGGTGAACCCGAATAAAGTCATCTCCATCACCTTCATGCTGGGTGGCGCACTGGCGGCGTTGGCCGGCGTGATGACCGCGACGAACTATGGCAATGCACACTTCTACATGGGCTTCCTGCCCGGCCTGAAAGCCTTCACCGCAGCAGTGCTCGGCGGCATCGGCAACTTAGGCGGGGCCATGTTGGGCGGCCTGTTATTGGGTCTGATCGAGTCCCTCGGGGCGGGGTATATCGGTGACCTGACCGGTGGGGTGCTCGGCTCCCACTACCAGGATGTATTCGCCTTTATCGTCCTTATCACCGTTCTCGTGTTCCGCCCCTCGGGTTTGTTGGGCGAGCGCGTATCCGATCGCGCTTAAGGGGAGACTCATCATGTCGAATCAACCGCACAAGCAGGCCTCCGGCAGCGATCTTATAAAACCGATTCTGCTGGTTGCCCTAGTCCTCGCTGCCCCCCTGATCATTGGCGCAGTCGGGGGCAACTATTGGGTCCGCGTGCTCGATTTCGCCCTGCTCTACATCATGCTCGCATTGGGGCTGAATATCGTGGTGGGCATGGCCGGGCTGCTCGATCTCGGCTATATCGCCTTCTATGCCATAGGGGCCTATGCCGCAGCATTGCTGGGCTCCACCCACCTCACGAACAACTTCCTTGCGTTGCAGCAGATGTTTCCTGGCGGATTGCATGTGAGCCTGTGGCTGATCCTGCCGGGCGCCGCTTTGTTGGCCGCGATCTTCGGCATCTTGCTGGGGACCCCGACCCTCAGGCTGCGCGGTGACTACCTGGCCATCGTCACCTTGGGCTTCGGAGAAATCATCCGTATCTTCATCAACAACCTGGATCGCCCGCTGAACTTTACCAATGGGCCGAAGGGTATCTCCGGAATCGATCCCGCCACCTTCTTCGGGTTCGATTTCTCCATGCGTCATACGTTTTTCGGCGTTCGCTTCGATTCGGTGGTGCTGTATTACTACCTGTTCGTCGTCGTGGTGGTGCTCGTCGCCTTCGTCTGCCACCGCCTGCAGCACTCGCGGATTGGTCGTGGCTGGATCGCCATTCGTGAAGACGAAATCGCGGCTAAGGCCATGGGCATCAACACCCGCAATCTGAAGCTGGCGGCATTCGCCATGGGCGCCTCCTTCGGTGGGCTGGCCGGCGCCATGTTCGGCTCCTTCCAAGGCTTCGTCTCGCCCGAGTCGTTCAGCCTGATGGAGTCCATCACCGTTCTGGTCATGGTGGTACTCGGCGGGATGGGGCACATCCCTGGCGTCATCCTGGGCGGCGTGTTGCTGGCTGTGCTGCCGGAAGTCCTGCGCGCCACAGTGGCGCCTCTGCAAGTCGCGCTCTTCGGCAAAGTGGTGATCGAGGCGGAAGTGGTGCGCCAGCTGCTCTATGGCCTGGCCATGATTCTCATCGTGCTGTATCGGCCTGCCGGCCTCTGGCCTTCGCCCCGTAAGGAAGATCGCCCCGTCGTGAGGCGGGTCAACGGCCTGAGCCAAGTCTAAGGAGCCGATGCCATGTCCCAGCAAGCCAGTCTGCTTTCAGTCAAAGGCATGAGTAAGAGCTTCGGCGGCCTGAAAGCCCTTAGCGACGTCGGCATCGAAGTCGCCCGTGGCGACATCTATGGCCTGATCGGCCCCAACGGCGCCGGCAAAACCACCTTCTTCAATGTCGTGACCGGGCTGTACACCCCGGACACCGGCGAATGCCGTCTGGATGACCAGCTCTACAAACCGACAGCCGTGCATGAAGTCGCCAAAATCGGCATTGCCCGTACCTTCCAGAACATCCGCCTGTTCGGCGACATGACGGCCCACGAGAACGTCATGGTCGGCCGCCATGTGCGCAGCAAGGCCGGCATTCTCGGTGCGATCCTGCGCACCAAGGCCACCCGCCGCGAGGAGGACGAGATCGACAACATCGCTCACGACCTGCTCGAATACGTCGGCATCGGCAAGTACGCCAACTACGCCGCACGCAACCTCTCCTACGGCCATCAGCGCCGCCTGGAGATCGCCCGCGCCTTGGCCACCGAGCCCAAGCTGCTGGCGCTCGACGAGCCGGCGGCCGGGATGAACGCCACCGAGAAGGTCGAGCTGCGCGATCTGCTGGAGAAAATCCGTGGCGACGGCAAGACCATTCTGCTGATCGAGCACGACGTCAAATTGATGATGGGGCTCTGCGATCAGATGACTGTTCTCGACTACGGCAAGGTCATCGCTCAGGGCCTGCCGCAAGAGGTCAAATCTCATCCGGCGGTTATCGAAGCCTACCTTGGCACTTCCGCCGTTTAGCCCGAGGGGGCTGCGCACATGACACAGACAATACTGAAAATCAGCGGGCTCAAAGTCGCCTATGGCGGCATCCAAGCGGTTAAAGGCGTGGATATGGAAATCCGCACGGGCGAACTGGTGACCTTGATCGGCTCCAACGGCGCCGGCAAATCGACCACCATGAAGGCCATCACCGGCCTGCAAGCTTGGGGCGCAGGCGATATCGAATACCAAGGCACGTCGATCAAGGGCCTGCAAACCCACGACCTGCTCGAACGCAAATTGGTCATGGTGCCCGAGGGGCGCGGCGTGTTCGCGCGGATGAGCATCACCGAAAACCTGCAGATGGGCGCCTACAGCCGCAACGATGCGGAGATCGCCAGCGACATCGAGCGCATGTTCAGCCTCTTTCCACGCCTCAAGGAGCGGGCGAAACAACTCGCCGGCACCATGTCCGGCGGTGAGCAGCAGATGCTGGCGATGGCGCGGGCACTGATGAGTCAGCCCAAGCTGCTGCTGCTGGACGAGCCCTCCATGGGCCTCTCGCCGATCATGGTGGATAAGATCTTCGAGGTGATCCGTGACATCTCGGCCTCCGGCATGACCGTGCTGCTGGTCGAGCAGAATGCCCGGCTGGCATTGCAGGCGGCAGATCGTGCCTATGTGATGGATTCGGGCCTGATCAGCATGAGCGGAGAGGCTCAGCAGATGCTGCAAGACCCGAAGGTTACCGCCGCCTATCTGGGCGAATGACTACGGCTCTGGGTAAGGACCAGATCGGCACCGCCATCGCTCTGGGTTAGCGCCGATCTCAGCCTCGCGAAACCAGGGATCGGCTATTCAGAGTCCGCCGGATCTGGCGTTCATTTCCTACTATTTAGTAGCTCAACTCATTCAGGCAGGACAGGTCATGGCCAGCACCACCTTTGGGGTCAAACTCGACGAAGCAACCCGCGAACGCCTGCAAGTGGCCGCGCACAAGATTGAGCGCACGCCGCAGTGGCTGATCAAACAGGCAATCTACAGCTACCTGACCACCCTTGAGAGCGGCATGAGCATGCCCGAGCTGCAAAGCATTGCCGACCGGTTGGACGAGGGTGATCTGGAATTCAGCGAAGCCTTGGCTGAGCCTGTGCATCAGCCCTTCCTGGAGTTTGCCGAAAGCATCCTGCCGCAGTCCGTTTTGCGTGCTGCGATCACCGCCGCCTACCGCCGTCCCGAGCAGGAAGTCGTGCCGATGTTGCTGGAACAGGCGCGCCTGCCTGCAGAGACGGCCAAGGCCGCGCACAAGCTGGCCTATGGCATCGCCGAAAAGCTGCGCAACCAGAAGAGCGCCAGCGGCCGCGCGGGAGTAGTCCAGGGGCTCTTGCAGGAGTTCTCCTTGTCCTCCCAGGAAGGGGTGGCACTCATGTGCCTGGCCGAAGCCTTGCTGCGCATCCCGGACAAGGGCACTCGCGACGCCCTGATCCGCGACAAGATCAGCACCGGCAACTGGCATCCGCACCTGGGCCGCAGCCCGTCGATATTCGTCAACGCAGCGACCTGGGGCCTGCTGCTGACCGGCAAGCTGGTCGCCACCCATAACGAGGCCAGCCTGTCCACCGCCCTCAACCGGGTCATAGGTAAAAGCGGTGAACCGCTGATCCGCAAAGGCGTGGACATGGCCATGCGTTTGATGGGGGAGCAGTTCGTCACCGGCGAAACCATCGCCGAAGCGCTGGCCAACGCCCGCAACTGCGAGTCCAGAGGCTTCCGCTATTCGTATGACATGCTCGGCGAGGCGGCTCTGACCAGGCAGGATGCCGAGCGCTATCTGGCCTCCTACGAGCAGGCCATCCACGCCATCGGCAAGGCCTCCCAGGGCCGTGGCATCTACGAGGGTCCAGGGATTTCCATCAAGCTGTCCGCCCTGCACCCGCGCTACAGCCGCGCCCAGTACGAGCGCGTGATGGACGAGCTTTACCCACAGCTGCTGCAACTGACCCTGTTGGCCAAGCAGTACGACATCGGCCTGAACGTCGATGCCGAGGAAGCCGACCGCCTCGAACTGTCCCTCGACCTGCTCGAGCGCCTTTGCTTCGAGCCGTCACTGGCCGGCTGGAACGGCATCGGCTTCGTGATTCAGGCCTACCAGAAGCGCTGCCCCTATGTGATCGACTACCTGATCGATCTGGCCCGGCGCAGTCGGCACCGCCTGATGATCCGTCTGGTCAAGGGCGCCTACTGGGACAGCGAGATCAAACGGGCTCAGGTTGACGGCCTCGAAGGCTACCCGGTCTACACCCGCAAGATGTACACCGATGTCTCCTACATCGCCTGCGCTCGAAAGCTGCTGGCCGCGCCAGGAGCCATCTACCCGCAGTTCGCCACTCACAACGCCCACACCCTGGCCGCCATCTACCAGATTGCGGGGCAGAACTACTACCCGGGCCAATACGAGTTCCAGTGCCTGCACGGCATGGGCGAGCCACTCTACGAGCAGGTGGTGGGCAAGATCGCCGAGGGCAAGCTGAACCGTCCGTGCCGTATCTACGCACCGGTCGGCACGCATGAAACCTTGCTGGCCTATCTGGTACGCCGGCTGCTGGAAAACGGCGCGAACACCTCCTTCGTCAACCGCATTGCCGACCACTCGATCTCCCTCGACGAACTGGTCGCCGATCCGGTGGAAAGCATCGAGAAAACTGCTGCCCAGGAAGGCACCCTTGGCCTGTCGCACCCGCGCATTCCGCTGCCGCGTGACCTCTATGGCAAGGGCCGGATCAATTCCAGCGGCATCGATCTGTCCAACGAGCAACGTCTCGGCTCGCTGTCCAGTGCCCTGCTGGCGAGCAGCCATGGGGCCCGGCAGGCCGCGCCAATGCTTGGCTGCCCAGTGCAGAACGGCAGTTTCCAGCCGCTGCTGAACCCGGCGGATCATCGCGACATCGTCGGCCAGGTCCAGGAAGCCAGCGAAGTCGACGTGGACAATGCCCTGATGTGCGCCACCAGCGCCGCGCCAATCTGGCAGGCGACCCCGCCCTCCGAGCGCGCCGCCGCCCTCGAGCGCGCCGCCGACCTGATGGAAGAGGAAATTCAGAGCCTGATGGGCCTGTTGGTTCGCGAGGCCGGCAAGACCTTCGCCAACGCCATCTCCGAAGTGCGCGAAGCCGTGGACTTCCTGCGCTACTACGCCGCCCAGGCGCGTAACGATTTCGCCAACGACACCCACCGTCCGCTGGGGCCGGTGGTCTGCATCAGCCCGTGGAACTTCCCGCTGGCGATCTTCACCGGGCAGGTGGCCGCCGCCTTGGCCGCAGGTAACCCGGCCCTGGCCAAACCTGCCGAGCAGACCCCTCTGGTGGCCGCTCAGGCCGTGCGCATCCTCCTCGAGGCCGGTATTCCGCAAGGCGTTGTACAGTTGCTGCCGGGCCGCGGCGAGACCGTCGGTGCCCGTCTGGTAGGCGACCCGCGCGTCAAGGGCGTCATGTTCACCGGCTCGACCGATGTGGCCCGCATCCTCCAGCGCAACATCGCGGGTCGGCTCGACGCGCAAGGGCGCCCGATCCCGCTGATCGCCGAGACCGGTGGCCAGAACGCGATGATCGTCGACTCCTCCGCTCTCGTGGAGCAGGTCGTCAGCGATGTGGTGGCCTCGGCCTTCGATAGTGCCGGCCAGCGCTGCTCGGCCCTGCGCGTGCTCTGTGTGCAGGAGGACGTGGCCGAACGCCTACTGGAAATGCTCAAGGGGGCCATGGGCGAATGCCGCCTGGGCAACCCCGAATCCCTGGCGGTGGACATAGGCCCGGTGATCGACGCCGAAGCCAGGGCCGGGCTCGAGAAACACATCCAGGCCATGCGCGCCAAAGGCCGGAAGGTCTACCAGCTGGCCCGCAGCGAGGCGAACGTCAGCCAGCGCGGCACCTATGTCCCACCGACCCTGATCGAACTGGAAAGCTTCGCCGAGTTGGAGCGCGAGATCTTCGGCCCCGTGCTGCACGTCGTCCGCTACAAGCGCAAGAACCTCAATCAGTTGCTGGAGCAGATCAACGGCTCCGGCTATGGCTTGACCCTAGGCGTGCACACGCGCATTGACGAGACCATCGCCAAGGTCATTGACCGTGCCCAGGCCGGCAACCTCTATGTCAATCGCAACATGGTGGGTGCGGTAGTCGGCGTGCAGCCGTTCGGCGGTGAGGGCTTGTCCGGCACCGGTCCGAAAGCCGGCGGCCCGCTGTACATGTATCGCTTGCTGTCGGCTCGACCAGCGGATGCCATCGCCCGCTCATTCGAGCAGCAAGACGCTGCCACTCCCGACACTCGCCGGCGTGAGGCTCTGGCCAAGCCGCTCCTGTCGCTCAAGAAGTGGGCTGCCAGCCACGCTGAGGAAGCTCT
Organism: Pseudomonas sp.; assembly: GCA_050739815.1. GTDB lineage: Bacteria > Pseudomonadota > Gammaproteobacteria > Pseudomonadales > Pseudomonadaceae > Aquipseudomonas. Next base: position 12,598 of record JBOICE010000155.1, read on the forward strand.
TGCCGCGCTCTGCAATGAGTTCGCCGAACAGTCCCAGAGCGGGGTGAGCAGAACGCTGGCAGGGCCCACGGGTGAGCGCAATACTTACACCTTGGTGCCAAGAGAGCAGGTGCTCTGCCTGGCTGACAACGATGCCGATCGCCTGACCCAACTGGCCGCCGTGCTGGCCGTCGGGGCGCATTGCCTCTGGCCCGAGCAAGCCGCCGCCCTGCTTGGCCGCTTGCCCAAGGACGTGCAAGCGCGTATCCAACTGGTAGCCGACTGGAGCAAAGACGAGGTCGACTACGACGCAGTATTGCACCACGGCGACTCAGACCAATTGCGTGCGGTCTGCAAACAGGTAGCCAAGCGCAAGGGCGCACTAGTCGGAGTGCAGGGCTTGTCCCATGGTGAAACCTCTGTGCCGCTGGAGCGCCTGGTGATCGAGCGGGCACTCAGCGTTAACACCGCCGCCGCGGGTGGCAACGCCAGCTTGATGACCATTGGCTAACTCATAGGCTCACCCGGACATCCTGGGGACTGGAATGCCTCTTGGCTCGGCAAGGGAGGTTCTGAGTAACCAAGAGCAGTCGGTTCGAATGCAATGACCGGTCGGGGGCTATGGGCTGCATTGCGCAACTTGGCGCCTCACCCTCGGGGAGAGGCGCAGCTCGGCGTGTAACCAAGACGAGATTCGCGCTAAGGACGATAGCCCTGGGCCCGCAACCAGCCATAGACCATCCGCTGTTGCGCCAGGGCCAAGGGTGCCAGCACCTCAGCTAGCGGCGCGGACTGCAACGCCCGCACGATCGGCGCCAACTCGATCCCGTGCAGATGCCAGATCCCCAGCGGCTGATCCACGGTTATCACCACCTCTGCCTCATCGATCAGCTCGCCCTTGATCACTGGCGCCCGCGCCACCCGCAGGCTCGCGTAATCCGCCGGTTGATGCAGCGGCAGCTCATCCGGCCAGTTACGCCGACTCTGCCAGAACGGCCGCTCGGCCCACTGCTGCTCCATGGCGTAAAAGTCCCGGCCGATTCTGGCAAAGCGCAGGAACAGCTGCTCCACCCGCTGCTGATGAAAATGCCGAGCCAATCCAGCCCGTTCGGGCTTGCGCAGCAGGGTATTGATCACCGCCGGCGCCTGTAGCGCCGACGACAACGACTGAAAGATGCCATTGCCCGAGAGCGGATCGACCGCCATCGCCGCATCACCGACGCGCAGCCAGTTAGCACCGGAAGTTTGCAGGCACAGCGTGGCCGTACTGCTCCGGGCATGCAGCTCGGCCGGTTGCAACGCCGCCGGGCCGAACAGCTCGCGCACCAAGGCCGATTGCGCGCGCTGGGCGGCGCAGAATTCCGCCAGCCGGGACTTTTCCGGCAAGTCGGCGCTGGCCACATCCAGGGTCAGCTGCCAGAAACAGCGGCCATCGCCCAGGCGCGCCATCCAGGCCCAGCCATCGGCCAGGCTTTGCACAGCAGAGCAGGCTGGGCCGGGTTCCTCCTGCCAGGCATTGAGCAGGCTGAGGGTTTCCTGGCCGCGCAGACCTTTGCCGGATAACGGCGCCTGACGCCCACGCGCCTCTACCAGAAAATCGGCATGACAGATCAACGGGCCACTGGCGCTGTCCAGTTGCAAGCGATGGCCCTCGGCAGTCGAACTCAGCTCACGCACACGGGCCTCGATCAGCTCAACGCCGGCCGCCAACAGGTCCTGACGGATCGCCGCATCGAACGCCGGGCGATCCAACAGATACTCCAGGTTCGGGGCATGGGCTGCGCCGTTCCACCGCACCTGCCGGGGCGAAGCCGCGCAGGCACTGGCCAGCGCCTGCTGCAGCCCGGCCTGGCGCAAACCCTCAAGCACTCGTCGGGAGACGCCTTCCAACGCCGCGAAGCGCCGCCACTCGCTGATCACACACACGGCATAGCCCAGGCGTTTCAGCCCCAATGCCACCGCCGCGCCGGCCGGGCCTGCGCCAAGCACGACAATCTGTTTATTGATCAATCTGCATATCCATCAAGGCATCGCTCCGCGCCGCTCCGGGCCGATAAAGGCGGCGTGGCTGCGTAGATGTTCAAGCAACGCCGACAACTTGGCTGCCGGATGTTCCAGCAGATAGGCCGCGGCATGCCCGCTGAGCACTGCGCTGGCAATGCTGGCGCCGGCCAGACCGCCATTGATAGCGGCCACCGGCGCGCCGAAGTCCGCCTGCGGGCTGTTCAGCCAGGACCACTGCGTGCCCGCACAACGCGCATCGCCCGTCACCCGCAGCACACCGCGATAACTCGCCGGAAATACCGGCTCACCGCGCGCCGGGCTTGCCGCGCACAGCAGAATACCGGCCGCCTGCGCAGCCTCGCAGGCTTCACGTAATAGCGGACGATCCTGGCGTACACCAAGACTCAGGTTGATCAGCGCTACATCCTGCTCCATCAGCCAGTAAATCGCGGCGGCGATTTGCAGCGGGCTGGTCAGCCAGCGCTCGCCGAACACCTGAGCCACGCAAAGTTGTGCTGCAGCCGCCCGCTCGGCGATGGCGGCCAGTACCGCGGTGCCGTGCCCAAGCTGATCCGGCCGGGCCTCGCCTTCCTGCAAGCTTTCATCGGCAAGCCAGAACCGTCGCGCGGCAACGACCTGGTTGGCTTGGGCGGCGCTATGGCCGCTGTCGATAATGCCGATGCGCAACTCAGCGGCCATGTAGCACCGACTCCTCGACCGCGCCGGCCAACAACTGGCCATCGTGCATCTCGAAACGCAGTTCGGCTTGCGCCAGCGTCGAGGGCCGGTGGCTGATCAGAATTCGCGTGCGGCCAACGAACAACTGGTCGATGGCGGCAATCACTTCCCGCTCGGTGGCCTCATCGACGGCCGAGGTGGCTTCATCCAACACCAGAATCAGTGGGTCTTGCAGCAAGGCGCGAGCGATCGCGATGCGTTGTTTCTGGCCGCCGGAAAGCTGCTGGCCGCGTTCACCGAGTTGGCTGTCCAGCCCGTGCGGCAGCGACTCGATCAAGCCGTCGAGCTGCGCGAGTTGGGCGACCTTCTCGATTTGCGCACGGCTGACCTCGGGCGCGCTGTAACTGAGGTTGTCGGCCAGGCTGCCGCGAAACAGCACGATGTCCTGGCTGACCACGGCAATGCGCCGGCGCAGGGCAAATAGATCCAGCTCGCGCAGGTCGATACCTTCCAGGCGGATACAGCCCTGATCCGGGTCGTAGAAGCGTTGCAAGAGGTCGATCAGCGTCGATTTGCCGACACCCGAGGCCCCGCTGATCGCCACCTTCAGCCCACCAGGGATCTGCGCATCGATCCCGCGCAACACCGGCTGCGCGCGCTCATCGTGACCAAACCAGAGGTTCTCGAAAGACAAATCCCCCACGCCAGCCGGCAGATCACGCGGCTGCTGCGGCTGGCTGACCTGCGCCGGCTCGCGCTTGAGCTCCATCACCCGGCCCAGGCTGACGGTCATGCGTTGCAAGGCCACGTACAGGCCCAGCAGGCTCTGCACTGGCCCCACCGCCATGCCCAGATAGGTGGAAAAAGCGATCAGCGCGCCCAACTGCCAGGTGCCCTGCACCACCCAGTAACCGCCAATCAGGAACGCCCCGGCGCGGGAGAGCGAGGTCAGCGTGCCCGGCACAGCGTTGGTGAAAAACTCAGTGACCTGCAACCTCAGTAGTTGGCCCATATAGCTGTCGCCCAGCTGCTTCAGGCGCTGGGATTCGCGCTGCTGCTGGCCGGCGGCCTGGATGAACTTCATCGCCGGCAGGGTTTCCACCAGGAACGAGGAGACATCCGCCGAACGCTCGCGCAACTGCCGCACATTGCGTTCGACCTTACGGCGCATCCAGCGCAACCAGAGTACTTCCAGCGGGATCAACAGGGCGACGATCAGCGAGAGCTTCCAGTTCAGTGTCAGCAACAAGGCAACCGCACCCAGCAAGCCGATCAGGCTGGAGACCGCCGAGAACAGCGAATCCACGGCGAAGCGCTGGATTTCCGCGACATCGCCATCCAGCCGTGAGAGCAGATCGCCGATCCGCCGCCGCCCGTAAAACGCCGGCGATAGCTGCTGCAAGTGCTGATACAGCGCATCACGCAGGGCGAACAGAATCCGCCCGGACAATCGTGTGTGCAGGTAGCGGTTAATTCCGGCCAGCAGCGTGCCGAAAATGCCCACGGCAATCATCGCCAGTGCCACTTTAACCAACATGCTGAAGTCCTTGGCCAGCAAGCCATCGTCGATCAGCATCTTGGTCAGCCAAGGCTGCGCCAGCACCAGCAGCGAAGCGCCGAGCGAGAGCGCCAGCAGGCCGAGGATGGCTCGCCCGTGCGGGCGCACAAAGCCGAACAGCCAGCTGATGGCCAGCTGAAAAGTTGCGGGGTCGTCTGTTTCGATAAGCCGGAGCAATAACCTGGACATCGGTGATCAACGCCATCCAATCAGGGGACGTCCGGGCGCCGGATTAGCGCCCGACGTTCATGCGCGAAATTGCTTCAGTTTGCGGTACAGGGTCGCCCGGCTGATGCCCAGGGAATCCGCCGCGGCAGATACATTGCCATGGTGCCGGTCGAGGGAGCTGCGGATCAGCTCCAGTTCGTTTTCACGGATGCGGCTGCAGGGTTGCCGGCAACTGGCGGTCAGATCGTCCAGCAGGCTGTCGGTCAGGTGCTCCAGACCCAATTCGGTTTCCGCCCCCTCACGCATGGCCAGCGTCGCACGCAAGACCATCTCCAGCTGGCGGATATTGCCCGGCCAGTCGTAGTTGGCGAGCAGTTCGCCAAGCTCCTGGTCGAGGCGGATATGGCTGGCGCCCAGCTTGCTCAGCACGGCGCCGATCAAGCCGTCGATATCATCCCGCTCACGCAGCGCTGGCAGCCGCAGGCTCACACCGTTGACGCGGTAATAGAGGTCTTCGCGAAAGCTCTTTTCCTGCACCAGTTGTTTGAGGTCACGGTGCGTGGCGCAAATCACCGCCACGTCGATGTCCAGTTCCTCGCCCGCGCCCAGCGGCGCCACCTTGCGCTCCTGTAGCACGCGCAACAGGCGGGCTTGCAGGCTCAACGGCATATCGCCGATTTCATCGAGAAACAGCGTGCCGCCATTGGCCTGCAACAGGCGCCCGAGCATGCCGCCTTTGCGCGAGCCGGTGAACGCCCCTTCGCGATAACCGAACAGTTCCGACTCGATCAGCCCTTCGGGAATCGCCGCGCAGTTCACCGCGACAAAGGCTTTATCGGCACGCGCACCGGCCTGATGCAGCGCCCGCGCCACCACCTCCTTACCGGTGCCGGTTTCGCCCAACAGCAGCACCGGCAAACCGCCCGCCAGGCCTTGCTGCGCCATGCGCAGCGAACGGGCAAAACGGCTGTTATTGCCAGCCAGCTCTTCAAGCAACAAGCGTTTCGGCGCCGGCGCTTTCGGCGCAGCCGCAGGCCCCGCCATCGAGGCATAACGCGGAATCTGCAGCGCCTTGAAGAAGAACTCGCCGCTGGCAGTTTGCACGCTGCTCACCGCGCCCTGTAGCAGGCGGGACATGAACTGCCCACTGCGACCGCCGAGAAAGTCCTGGCTGCGGCGCCCGATCAGGCTCGCCCGCGGCAGCTTGAGCAAATCACAGGCCTGCTCGTTGGCCGCCAGCACTTCACCCTCCAGGCTCAGCGCCAGCAGGCCATGCCAGGCAGACCCCAAATATTGCTGACGGCTGTGGAACGCCAGAATGATCTGCTCGGGATAAAAAGCGCCAAACAACCGGCCTTCGATATTGCTGGCCGCCAGCATCAAGGTGGCAAGGCTATCCTGCGGCTGGGTCAGCACGCCTTCACGAGTCACGTCGATGACACCGATAACCTGGCCCTGAGGATTTCTAATCGGCACCGATGTACAGGAGAAGCGGCTCAACCGGTCAAGGTAGTGCTCACCGCAGTTGATCAAGGTCGGCCGGCCTTCCACCACGGCCGTGCCCACGGCATTGGTGCCCCGCAGCGCTTCACTCCAGCAGCTGCCCGGCGCCAAATCACGCAACTCGAAAGCCTTGAGGTATTCGGTTTGCCCTTCGACGGCCAGCACCGTGGCATCGGCATTGCCGAGAACGATCAAGCCGCCTTTACCTTGCTGGGCGATCAGGTACTCCAACTCAGGAGTGGCGGCATCGATCAGCATGCGGTTCTGTGCCAGGAGTAACTCGAGGTCATTGCTCAGGTGCAAACCAACCGTTTCTTCATCGATGCAGCTCAGGCCATGGCCAATACTGCGCCGCCAGGACGCATCGATTTCGTCGCGCAGCACACCTTGCGGCAACTGACCATCGACAAGCAGTTTTTCCCGAACCAATCGGGAGTCACGCAGCGGGTCGGTACTTATTATTCTTGTTGAAAATGATTGGCTCATCTCTTACTCCGGCTGGGTTTGCATCAACGCCGCCCAGATCGGCTGGCTGGGCTAGGGTGGCCGATGGCAAAACGCGCACACTGCAAATTGTCTACACCTACACTCACTGACAGTAAAGACCGCACTAACCTTTACGACCTGCGATGGGCTTTGCCCAACCCGATTGCCCACTGCTTTGCTGGGTTCATGCCGCTGCTCGCGATTAGAAGCAGAACTCGCAGGCTGACCACTCACTAGGTTCGGATATTGACAGCCCTGCCTTCTAGCTTTACGTTAACGTAAAGGTAAACGCATTGCGAGCATTCATCCATGTCTACGACCTACAGCATTTCCGACCTCGCCCGCGAGCTGGATATCACGACCCGTGCGATCCGCTTCTATGAAGAGCAAGGCATGCTCACGCCAGAGCGGCG
>JBOICE010000156.1:0-4020 GCA_050739815.1 Pseudomonas sp.
TTAGATCAGGTAGATCAGGCCATGGACCCGACCTGGTATCCGCCGAGGGCGTTTTGATGAAGTCGCTAGTTCTGTTTTTCGCTGGCTTGATCGTCGGCATGGTGTCGACCGATCTGCACTGGCTGAGCCTCTTGGGAAGTCTCTAAGGCTTCGCATAAGGTATATTATGTTAAGTAGGATGCCGTTTCGTAGCTTTGAGATGAAACCCGGCAGGCCAGCGATTCGGCAAACCGAACCAAAAGCGCACAGTTCCTTCTCACGGCGCACACCTATCGCTCAAACTAGCGTCCTCTTCGGGACTGGAAGCACCCGCCCCAAGCGCCTCAACGGTCATGCGCGAGACACTCCAACACCCGACATGCCATCGTCAAGCATCTGATTTGTAAGCTATTAACCAGCCGAACCGGATACCACTGAGCGCAGTGTCCTTATCAGTCCTGCAAGGTTCGCCTAGAGGCTTAGGCAAAACTGGCAAGACCTTTGCAATTCCTCCTGCAGATTCCTGCGTAGCACGTCAACGGCGGCGGGCCGCGGATCACGGACAACGGCGTCCGTCAGAGCTCCCACTCCAATCGGGCGCTCTGGCGACGCCGTTTTTGTTTTGCCCATGAAAAAGGACAACTCCATGAGTGATCGTGATTCCAAAGACCCGGTAAATAACAGCCGCCGCAATTTCCTCAAGCACTCCATCGCCGTTGCCGGCACCGTTGGCGGTGTCGCCGCTCTGGGCCTCTCCGCTCCCGGTTTCCTGCGCAGCGCGGCCTGGGCCGCCGGCTCGGATGCCCCAGAGAAAGCCGCGCTGAAGATCGGCTTCATCCCACTGACCGACTGCGCCTCGGTGGTGGTCGCCGCGACCCAGGGTTTTGCCGCCAAGTACGGACTGAGCCTCACCCCAAGCAAGGAGGCCTCCTGGGCCGGCGTGCGCGACAAGCTCAACACCGGTGAGCTGGATGCCTCCCACGTGCTCTACGGCATGATGTACGGCTCGCAGCTCGGCGTCGCCGGCCCGCAGAAGGACATGGCCGTGCTCATGGGCTTGAACCAGAACGGCCAGGCCATCACCCTTTCCAAGCAGCTCAAGGATGCCGGTGTGACCACCGGTGAGCAGCTCGCCGTGTACATCAAGAAAGGCGGCAATCCGCTGACGTTCGCCCAGACCTTCCCCACCGGAACCCACGCTATGTGGCTCTACTACTGGCTGGCGAACTACGGCATCAACCCGCTAAGCGACGTGAAAACCATCACCGTGCCGCCACCGCAGATGGTCGCCAACATGCGCGTCGGCAACATGGATGGCTTCTGCGTCGGCGAGCCCTGGGGCGCGCGGGCGGTGTTCGACAAGATCGGCTTCACCGCCGCGACCACTCAGCAAATTTGGGCCGACCACCCGGAAAAAGTGCTCGGCTGCAGCCGCGAATTCGTCGAGCAGAATCCCAACACCGCCCGCGCCCTGGTCATGGCCATCCTCGACGCCAGCCGCTTCATCGAGGCCAGCGCGGAGAACAAGAAGGCCACCGCCAAACTCATCTCCGGCAAGGCCTACGTCAACGCACCGGCAGAGGTCATCGAGCAGCGCTTCCTCGGCAACTACGAAGACGGCCTCGGCAACAGTTGGCAAGACCAGCACGCCATGGCTTTCTGCAAAGACTGCAGCGTGAACTTCCCCTACCACTCCGACGGCATGTGGTTCCTGACCCAGTTCAAGCGCTGGGGTCTGATCAAGGACGACCCTGACTACGCCGCCGTGGCTGCCTCGATCAACCAGACCAAGCTGTTCGGCGAAGCCGCCAGCGCGCTCGGCATGGCCGTACCGGCCAGCGTGATGCGCTCCAGCACCTTGATCGACGGCAAGGTCTGGGACGGCTCCAACCCGGCCGCCTACGCCAACTCCTTTGCGGTTAAAGCCTGATTTCGGAGGTGTACAGATGAACGCTCCAGTGAAAACACCGCTGATGGTGGCCAACCCAGCGGCGCGCAGTGCAGTTCCGCGCCAGGCCTTGCCTGGCGCGGAGGCCCTCACCAACCTGGCCAAGGCGGTGATTCCGCCGCTGCTCGGCATTGCTCTGTTTATCGGGGTATGGGCCCTGATAGCCTCGCGCAGCGAAGGCCTGCCGGGACCGTTGGCGACCTGGTATTCGGCACTGGAGCTGTTCGCCGATCCGTTCTATGACAACGGTCCGAACGACATGGGCATCGGCTGGAATATCCTCCACTCCCTCGGTCGTGTCGGACTGGGTTTCGGTCTGGCGGCGCTGATCGGCGTTCCGCTGGGCTTCGCTATCGGCCGCTTCGCCTTCCTCGCCAACATGCTCTCGCCAATCATCAGCCTGCTACGTCCGGTCTCGCCACTGGCCTGGTTGCCGATCGGCCTGCTGGTGTTCGAGGCTGCCGGTCCGGCGTCGATCTGGGTGATCTTCATCAGCTCGATCTGGCCGATCATCCTCAACACCGCAGCCGGCGTGGCCAGCGTGCCGCAGGACTACCTCAACGTGGCACGCGTGCTCAAGCTCTCGGAGTTCAAGGTGCTCACCCGCATCCTCTTCCCCGCCGTGCTGCCGCACCTGATGACGGGCATCCGCCTGGCCATCGGCGTCGCCTGGTTGGTCATCGTCGCCGCGGAAATGCTCACCGGCGGCACCGGCCTGGGCTTCTGGGTGTGGGACGAGTGGAACAACCTCAATGTCGAACACATCCTCATCGCCATCATCATCGTCGGCCTGGTCGGCCTGGCCCTGGAGCAGACCCTTCTACTACTGGCCAAGCGCTTCGACTACGCCAGCTGAATACTCACGCACTGCAGGAGCCGTGCCCGCTGACGATCGGCTCGCCAGGCACGTTTCTGCAAGGAGAATCGAGATGGAAAAATTCGTGGAGCTGACCAACGTCAGCAAGCATTTCGACACCAAGAAAGGTCGCTTCCAGGCCCTCAGCGACGTCAATCTGAGCATCGCCCGCGGCGAATTCGTGTCGCTGATCGGCCACTCTGGCTGCGGCAAGTCCACGGTGCTCAATCTGATCGCCGGCCTGCTCGATGCCAGCGACGGCGGCCTGATTTGCAATGGTCGCGAGATCGACGGCCCCGGCCCGGAGCGCGCCGTGGTGTTCCAGAACCACAGCCTGCTGCCCTGGATGACCTGTTTTAGCAACGTCTACCTGGCAGTGGAAAAGGTCTTCGCCGGCAAGGAGAACAAGGCGCAGCTCAAGGCCCGCACCGAAGCGGCGCTGCACATGGTCGGCCTGTCCCACGCCACATCCAAACACCCCAACGAGATCTCCGGTGGCATGAAGCAACGCGTCGGCATCGCCCGCGCCCTGGCGATGGAGCCCAAGGTGCTGCTGATGGACGAACCCTTTGGTGCATTGGACGCCCTAACCCGCGCTCATCTGCAGGACGAACTGCTGCGCATCGTCGGCGGGACCCGCAGCACGGTGGTCATGGTCACCCACGACGTCGATGAGGCCGTGCTGCTCTCCGACCGCATCGTGATGATGACCAACGGCCCGGCGGCCACCGTCGGCGATACCGTCAAGGTCGAACTGGAGCGCCCGCGCGACCGTCTGGCCCTGGCCAACAACGCCCAGTACCACGAGTACCGCACCGCTGTGCTGGAGTTCCTCTACCAGCGTCAACACCGCCCCGCCGCATAAGTTTCCGGTCTGTTCGCCCCAAGAAGCCCGGCCTTGTGCCGGGCTTTGCTTTTGCCGAGCCCCCGAGCGCCCGACCGGGACCGGGTTGTACAGGACACCCTGCGCAGCGACTGATCTCTAGGAGACCACCACTCCAACAGGCACACCGCCCCGGCGCAGGGTAGCCAGATCGGCTGCCCGCTAAATGCCGGCCGTCGCTGGTATGACGGGCATGGGAATGCCAGCACGCCTGTGGGCTGCCCGCGCCTGGCAGGGCATTGACCTGGTGAGAATCGAGATACCTGCCTGAACGCCTGATCCTGGGGTAGCGCCCGCCTGTCGTGCCTGGCACCGCTACGTTCGCTATAGCCGCACCCGCTGGCGGCCATAGGG
>JBOICE010000157.1:0-11674 GCA_050739815.1 Pseudomonas sp.
AATCTGCTTGTTGCGCCGCCGCTCGGTCTCGCCTATCGCCCGCTCCATCGAGCCGGTGATGCGATCGGCATAGAGAATCGCTCGACCGTTGAGGTTACGTGCGGCACGGCCGATCGTCTGGATCAGCGAGCGCTCGGAGCGCAGGAAACCTTCTTTATCCGCATCGAGGATTGCCACCAGCGAGACCTCGGGCATATCCAAGCCTTCGCGCAACAAGTTGATGCCGACCAGCACATCGAAGGCGCCGATACGCAAGTCGCGGATGATCTCCACACGCTCGACGGTATCGATGTCCGAGTGCAGGTAGCGCACGCGTACGCCATGATCGGCCAGGTAGTCAGTCAAATCCTCGGCCATGCGCTTGGTCAGCGTGGTGACCAGTACCCGCTCCTCAACAGCGACGCGCTTGTTGATCTCCGAGAGCAAGTCATCGACCTGGGTGGTGGCAGGCCGCACTTCGAGTTGCGGATCGACCAGGCCGGTTGGCCTCACGAGCTGCTCGATCACTCGACCCGCATGCTCGGCCTCATAGTTGCCCGGTGTCGCCGAGACGAAGATGGTTTGCGGGCTGATCGCCTCCCACTCATCGAAACGCATCGGCCGATTGTCCAAGGCCGAAGGCAGGCGGAAGCCGTACTCGACCAGGGTTTCCTTGCGCGACCGATCGCCTTTATACATGGCGCCAACCTGCGGCACGCTGACGTGAGACTCGTCGATCACCAGCAGCGCGTTATCCGGCAAATAGTCATACAGGGTCGGTGGCGCCTCACCCGAGCCGCGCCCGGAGAGATAGCGCGAGTAGTTTTCGATGCCATTGCAGTAACCCAACTCGAGGATCATCTCCAGATCGAAGCGGGTGCGCTGCTCCAATCGCTGCGCTTCGACCAGCTTGTTGGTACTGCGCAGGTATTCCAGACGCTCCTTCAACTCCACTTTGATATGTTCCACCGCCTCCAGCAGCTTCTCCCGCGGGGTCACGTAATGGCTCTTGGGATAGAGGGTGTAGCGCGGCAGCTTGCGCAGCACCTCACCGGTCAACGGATCGAACGAGGCAATGTTCTCCACCTCATCGTCGAACAATTCGATGCGGATGGCTTCCAGATCCGATTCAGCCGGGAACACATCGATCACGTCGCCGCGCACGCGGAATGTCGCGCGAGCGAAATCCATGTCATTGCGGGTGTACTGCAAATCAGCCAAACGCCGTAGCAGCGCGCGCTGATCCATTTTGTCGCCACGATCGATGTGCAGCACCATCTTCAGGTACGACTCGGGATCACCCAAACCGTAGATGCACGACACGGTGGTGACGATGATCGAGTCCGGCCGCTCCAGCAGGGCCTTGGTCGCCGAGAGGCGCATCTGCTCGATATGGTCGTTGATCGAGGCATCCTTCTCGATAAAGGTATCGGAGGATGGCACGTAGGCTTCCGGCTGGTAGTAGTCGTAATAGGAGACGAAGTACTCCACCGAGTTATTCGGAAAGAAGCTCTTGAACTCGCCATAGAGCTGCGCCGCCAGGGTTTTATTCGGCGCCAGCACCAAGGTCGGACGCTGCACCCGAGCGATCACATTGGCGATGCTGAAGGTCTTGCCGGAGCCGGTCACCCCCAGCAATGTCTGGTGCGAAAGCCCGGCTTCCAGACCTTCCACCATCTGTCGAATAGCCTCGGGCTGATCACCGGCCGGCTGAAAACGGGTCACGAGTTGAAACTGCGACATACCTACCTCGACAAATGGCTGTGACGCGGCCATTGGGCCTGCGTCAAACCTGGCGAAAAGCGCGCGTGCGATATCGCCGCACGCTACCTTGGCCGCTATAATAGCGGCCACTTGCGCAACCCCCTAGCATCCGTCGTAGCGGGTGTTGCTTGGCTTCCCACCCTCCTCTTCGAGCTGCCGCATAATGAGTTTGTTCTCTGCCGTCGAAATGGCTCCGCGCGACCCTATCCTTGGCCTAAACGAAGCGTTCAACGCCGATACCCGCACGACCAAGGTCAATCTTGGCGTAGGCGTTTACTACAACGAAGAGGGCCGAATTCCGCTGCTACGCGCAGTGGCTGAAGCCGAACAAGCTCGCATAGCAGCCCACGCTCCGCGCGGCTACTTACCGATCGAAGGCATTGCGGCCTACGACCAGGCCGTACAGACATTGATCTTTGGGGCAGACTCCAACCTGCTGGCCGAAGGCCGTGTGGTCACCACCCAGTCAATCGGCGGCACCGGTGCACTGAAAATCGGCGCCGACTTTCTCAAACGTCTGCTACCGGACGCCGTCGTCGCCATCAGCGACCCGAGCTGGGAAAACCACCGCGCACTGTTCGAGTCCGCCGGCTTTCCCGTGCAGAACTATCGCTACTACGATGCCAGCAGCCACGGCGTTAACCGCGCCGGCCTGCTGGAGGACCTGAAGGCCCTGCCGCCACGCTCGATCGTGGTTTTACACGCGTGCTGCCACAACCCGACCGGTGTCGACCTGAGCCTTGAGGATTGGGACAAAATTCTCGAAGTGCTGAAAGCGCAGAACCATGTGCCGTTCCTCGACATCGCTTACCAGGGCTTTGGCGACGGTATCGAGGAAGACGCCGCGGCCGTACGCCTGTTTGCCCAATCCGGGCTGTGCTTCTTCGTCTCCAGCTCCTTTTCCAAGTCCTTCTCGCTGTATGGCGAGCGGGTTGGCGCGCTATCGATCGTCACCGAGTCGAAAGAACAAGCTGCCAAGGTTCTCTCGCAGGTCAAACGCGTGATTCGTACCAACTACTCCAACCCGCCGACCCATGGCGCCACCGTGGTTGCGGCAGTGCTAAACAGCCCCGAACTACGTGCCCTGTGGGAAGAGGAATTGGGTGAAATGCGTACTCGCATTCGCGCCATGCGCGTAGCCATGGTCGAACAGCTGGCCGCGCAAGACGCCAAGCGCGACTTCAGCTTCGTCGCCCGCCAACGCGGCATGTTCTCCTACTCGGGCCTGACTGCCGAGCAAGTCGAACGCCTGAAAAATGAGTTCGGCATCTATGCTGTGAGTACCGGCCGCATCTGCGTTGCCGCGCTCAACAACAACAACCTGAATGCCGTCACCAGCGCCATCGCCAAGGTACTGTGAAACACCTGAAGGGAAGTTAGCGAAAGCTTGACTTCCCCTTCTTAATCAGTAGGATACGCACCGTTGTTCCGCGATAGCTCAGTTGGTAGAGCAAGTGACTGTTAATCACTGGGTCCCTGGTTCGAGTCCAGGTCGTGGAGCCAAATTCAAAACCCAGCCAATGGCTGGGTTTTTTTATTTCTCCAGGAAAACAAAAAAGGCCGATCAATGATCGGCCTTAGTTTCTACCCATCGAGCGACAACAGATTGCGACTCAGTTGAGGCTCAACCTATCGCGATTTTTCTCCAGCGTGACAGCACCAATCCCCTTCACTTCCAACAACTCATCCACCGAAGCAAAGGGGCCGTTAGCTTCGCGATGATCAACGATGGCTTTCGCCTTGACCTCACCAATGCCGATCAACTCGCGCTGCAGCGTAGCAGCATCGGCCGTATTGAGATTTACCTTACCGACCTCGGCCACTTTAGCCGCTTGAGTGACAGCCGGCTTAGCAGCATCAACCTTAGGAGGGGTCGCAGCAAAAGCTGTAACAGAAAGGCTGGTGAGAACTGCAAACAAGAGGGAAGAGACTCGTCCTTTAAGCATGATAAAGCTCCATTTATTTAGACTTTGACGCGGTACTTCCTTGAGCCGCGCCCATCAACTTAGCTCCTGCCCAGCGATTGTCAAACCCCGCTACCCGACTATGACCCCACTCGACGCTGCTGATGAATCAAATCGACGATCTGACATTCCGGCGCATAGCCACTTATAGCTTCTCGCAATAACTCCCGCACGCGGACATAGTCGTCTTGCTCAACCGCCACGAGTAGTGCCGAGAGCACCCGCTTGAACATCGAAACGCTCAGCTCACGCCGACATAGCCACTTTATATGGGGCGTAGGTTTAGATAGATGCCTCAGCGCACCGCGAGCCTAAGCAACCAACAAAGAACTCGCCGTGCCACTCATCGCCGAGCATCGAACGCACTGGAACACCTCACAACGTGTCACTGCCGCTGCGAGAGAGGCCTTGTAAAGGCCTTTGCGCCCTAAGGCCCAGTGCAAAACCAACGATGCGCCCGAGTCAAAGCATATGAACCTAAGGATTGAGGTCTGAATGGACAAATAGACTGCGTTAGCAATTATTCGTCATTTACACGATCACGCAGTTCCTTGCCCGGCTTGAAGTGGGGAACGAACTTGCCATCCAACCGTACCGACTGCCCTGTCTTCGGATTGCGGCCAACGCGAGGCGCACGGAAATGTAGGGAAAAACTGCCGAAGCCGCGTATCTCTATGCGGTCGCCCGTCGCCAAAGCTTGGGACATTTGCTCCAACATAGTCTTGATCGCCAGCTCCACATCCTTGGATGAAAGCAGTCCCTGATGGGTGACGATTCGTTCGATCAACTCCGACTTGGTCATGGTTTTCCCTTCGTTTTCAAGCGGCTAGATCAGCTCTAGGAAGGTTTTAGCATGACCAATGCGCTTTGAACAGCCCCAAAACCACCCCCAGGGTATTGATCTAAAACAAAAAAGGGCGACCGAAGTCGCCCTTTTTGATGGGAAGTCAGAACTTAGTTCTGATTTTCCATTTGCGCACGAATCAGGTCGCCAATAGTGGTCGGACCAGCGCTCTCAGGTTCCTGCTTACGCATTTCCTTGATCGCTTCTTTCTCGTCGTCTACGTCTTTCGACTTAACCGACAAGCTGATTACGCGGCTCTTACGGTCAACGCTGATGATCTTAGCTTCGACTTCTTCGCCTTCTTTCAGCACGTTGCGCGCATCTTCAACGCGGTCACGGCTGATTTCGGAGGCTTTCAGTACAGCTTCGATGCCTTCGGCCAGAGTGATCACAGCACCTTTGGCGTCAACTTCTTTAACGATACCGCGCACGATGGTGCCTTTATCGTTGACAGACACGTAGTTGGAGAACGGATCGTCTTCCAGCTGCTTGATGCCCAGGGAGATGCGCTCACGCTCCGGATCAACCGACAAGATCACGGTGTCAAGCTCGTCACCTTTCTTGAAACGACGTACGGCTTCTTCGCCCACTTCGTTCCAGGAGATGTCGGACAGGTGAACCAGGCCGTCGATGCCGCCATCCAGACCAATGAAGATACCGAAATCGGTGATCGACTTGATGGTGCCGGAGATTTTGTCGCCCTTGTTGAACTGACCGGAGAAATCTTCCCACGGGTTGGTTTTGCACTGCTTGATGCCGAGGGAGATACGACGACGTTCTTCGTCGATATCGAGAACCATAACTTCCACTTCGTCGCCAACTTGTACGACTTTGGACGGGTGGATGTTTTTGTTGGTCCAATCCATTTCGGACACGTGCACCAGGCCTTCCACGCCTTCTTCCAGCTCTGCGAAGCAGCCGTAGTCGGTCAGGTTGGTTACACGCGCGGTAACGCGGGTGCTTTCTGGGTAACGAGCCTTGATAGCAACCCATGGGTCTTCGCCCAGTTGCTTCAGGCCCAGGGAAACGCGATTGCGCTCGCGATCGTACTTCAGCACTTTTACATCGATCTCATCGCCAACATTGACGATTTCGGACGGATGCTTGATGCGCTTCCAAGCCATGTCGGTGATGTGCAGCAGGCCATCGACGCCACCCAGATCGACGAATGCGCCGTAATCCGTGAGGTTCTTGACGATACCTTTGACTTGCTGACCTTCCTGCAGGGATTCCAGCAGAGCTTCGCGCTCAGCGCTGTTCTCGGCTTCCAATACGCTGCGACGGGAAACGACAACGTTGTTGCGCTTCTGGTCAAGCTTGATGACTTTGAATTCGAGCTCTTTGCCTTCCAGGTGCGTGGTGTCGCGCACTGGACGAACGTCAACCAAAGAACCTGGCAGGAACGCACGGATGCCGTTAACGTCAACTGTGAAGCCGCCTTTAACCTTACCGTTGATAACGCCCTTAACCACTTCTTCAGCTGCGAAAGCCGCTTCCAGAACGATCCAGCACTCGGCACGCTTGGCTTTTTCACGGGACAGCTTGGTTTCGCCAAAGCCATCTTCTACCGCGTCCAGCGCAACGTGAACTTCGTCACCGACCTTGATGGTCAGCTCGCCAGCATCGTTATAGAACTGCTCGAGCGGGATGACGCCCTCGGACTTCAGACCGGCATGGACAGTAACCCAGTCACCGTCGATGTCGACCACGATACCGGTGATGATGGCGCCCGGCTGCATGTCGAGGGTTTTTAGGCTTTCTTCAAAGAGTTCCGCAAAGCTTTCGCTCATGTTGATTCCTGATTGATCTAGGGCGAAAAATACGCCCAGCTGCCACATTCCAGACAATGTGGGTTTCGTTTATTTAAAAGCAGGCTGTAGGACTAAGACTGGTTTCCCACATGCCTACTTGTTCATCCGGCGAGGTCGCGATTGGCGACTTCACTCAGAATGCGTTCCAGCACCTGCTCGATCGAGAGTTCCGTGGAGTCCAGTTGAATGGCGTCAGGCGCCGGTTTGAGCGGCGCTACCGCTCGCTGGGTGTCACGCTCATCGCGTGCACGAATCTCGTCTAGCAGACTCGTAAGATTAGCATCATCCCCCTGAGCCTTCAACTGCAAGTAGCGGCGACGGGCACGCTCTTCGGCGCTAGCGGTCAGGAAGATTTTCAACGGTGCCTCGGGGAAAACCACGGTCCCCATATCGCGCCCATCCGCCACTAGGCCCGGCGCCTCAAGAAAAGCACGCTGCCGCTGCAGCAGGGCATCACGAACCGCCGGCAGGGCTGCGACTTGCGAAGCACCGGCGCCAACCTGCTCATTGCGAATGGCGTCAGTCACCTCTTCACCCTCAAGAATGATGCGCTGCGGCTGACCATTGGTCGCGGCAATGAACTGCACATCCAGATGAGCGGCAAGCACCTTCATCGCTTCTTCGTTGGTCAGATCGACGCCATGGTTACGCGCAGCGAAGGCCAGCAAACGATAGAGCGCGCCAGAGTCCAGCAGACTCCAACCCAGTTTTTTCGCTAGCAAGCCTGCAATCGTGCCCTTGCCAGAACCGCTCGGACCATCAATCGCAATTACCGGGGCCTGGACACTCATGACTTAGCCTCTTCACTCACACGAATACCGACTTGCGCAGCCAAGCTGAGGAAGTTCGGGAAAGAGGTCGCGACGTTGGCGCAATCGTGGATACGGATCGGAGCGGTAGCGCGCAGCGAGGCAACACTGAATGACATGGCGATACGGTGATCGCCATGGCTGTGCACTTCACCGCCACCGATTACACCACCATCGATGATGATGCCGTCCGGGGTCGGCTCGACTTTTACACCCAGCGCCTGCAGACCATCCGCCATGACTTGGATCCGGTCGGACTCTTTAACCCGCAACTCCTCAGCACCGCGCAGCACGGTACGGCCCTCGGCGCAGGCCGCAGCAACGAACAACACGGGGAACTCATCGATAGCCAGGGGCACCAGATCTTCCGGAATATCGATACCCTTCAGCTTGGCCGAACGCACGCGCAGATCCGCAACCGGCTCACCACCCACCTCACGCTGATTCTCGAGACTGATATCCGCCCCCATCAAGCGCAGGATATCGATCACACCGGTACGCGTCGGGTTAATGCCCACATGCTCCAAAACCAGCTCAGACCCTTCGGCGATGCTACCGGCAACCAGGAAGAATGCAGCCGATGAGATATCTGCCGGCACTTCGATATGAGTCGCGACCAGCTTGTGCCCGGATTCCACGGCAGCCGTGCCGCCATCAACCGAAACCGGGTAACCGAAGCCACGCAACATGCGCTCGGTATGGTCACGAGTTGGCGCCGGCTCGGTGACAGCGGTCTGACCGACTGCATAGAGACCCGCCAGCAACAGGCAGGATTTAACCTGGGCGCTGGCCATCGGCATGTCGTAACTCATACCAGTCAGACGCTGACCACCACGGATGGTCATGGGTGGGCGGCCCTCAGGAGCAGTCTCGATGACCGCGCCCATCTCGCGCAGCGGCTTGGCTACGCGATTCATCGGCCGCTTGGACAGCGAAGGGTCGCCAGTCAGCGTGGTATCGAAGGGCTGCGCGGCCAGCAGACCGGAAAGCAGACGCATCGAAGTGCCGGAGTTACCCAGATAGATCGGGCCAGGCGGCGCTTTCAAACCCTGCAGACCCACACCATGAATGGTCACGCGACCATGATGCGGGCCCTCGATGACGACACCCATATCGCGAAATGCCTGCAAGGTTGCCAGCGCATCCTCACCCTCAAGGAACCCTTCTACCTCGGTCGTGCCTTCAGCCAGCGAGCCGAGCATGATCGAACGGTGGGAGATGGATTTGTCACCCGGTACACGAATCCGCCCAGACAGGCGACCACCAGGATTGGCCAGAAAAATCAGGTCGTTGGTGTTCATAGCGTCCACATAAGCCCGGCGGGCCAGAATTTTGCTGAAATGCTCACGGGCAACCCGCGCACGGGTAAATACGCCCAGGAGTTGATGCCCATCCCCTGCATCGACCGCGTCGCGTAAGGCGTCGAGGTCACTGCGAAATGCATCCAGAGTGCGCAATACCGCCTCGCGATTGGCGAGGAAGATGTCATGCCACATCACTGGGTCGCTGCCGGCGATCCTCGTGAAATCACGGAAACCGCCTGCGGCGTATCGAAAAATCTCTAAATTCTCACTGCGTTTGGCCAGCGAATCCACCAAACCAAACGCCAGCAGGTGCGGCAGGTGGCTGGTGGCAGCAAGCACCTCATCGTGATGCTCGACCGCCATATGCTCAACGTCTGCACCCAGTTCGCGCCAAAGTCGATCGACCAGGGCCAGAGCACCGGCATCCGTCTGCTCCAGCGGCGTCAGGATCACCTTGTGACGACGGAAAAGCTCCGCATTGGAGGCCTCGACACCGCTTTCTTCTGAGCCCGCAATCGGGTGACCAGGAACAAAGCGTGACGGCAAGCCGGCAAAGGCC
Source organism: Pseudomonas sp. (assembly GCA_050739815.1). Lineage (GTDB taxonomy): Bacteria > Pseudomonadota > Gammaproteobacteria > Pseudomonadales > Pseudomonadaceae > Aquipseudomonas. The sequence goes on from JBOICE010000157.1 coordinate 9,035, forward strand.
ACACGTGCGGCGCGCACCACACTGCCTTTGGCGCTACCAACATCTGTCAGCACCGCGTTACCCAGCTCAAGCTTGGCCAACTCGAGCAATAACCTCTCCATGGCCAGGATAGGCACCGCCAACTGGATCACCTCGGCCCCCTGACAGGCGGCTGCGAGCTGCTCTTCGCAGCGGTCGACCACACCCAGCTCGACCGCCAAACGGCGCGACTCCGGATCGAGATCGACGCCCACCACCTCGCGACAGAGCCCACGCTCGCGCAAACCCTTGGCAAAGGAGCCGCCGATTAGACCGAGCCCCACTACCACCAGGCGGCCGATCATAGGTTCAGTCTGTTGCGCGAGCATGACATCAGACACTCGCCAGAACCTTGCTCAGCACCTCGAGAAAGCGGGCATTTTCCGCTGGCAGGCCGATGGAAATGCGCAGGTAGGTCGGCATGCCGTAGTTGGCCACCGGACGCACAATCACGCCCTCACGGAGCAGAGCCTGGAATAACGGCGCGGACTCACAACCGAGATCGACAGCAATAAAGTTGCCCTTGGACGGAATCCAGTTCAGCCCCAACTCACGGAAACCCTCTTCCAGTTGCGCCATGCCGGCATCATTGAGCTCCCGGCTCTGCGCCAGGTAATCCGCATCCTCCAGTGCCGCGCAGGCAGCAGCCAAAGCGAGACTATTGACGTTGAAGGGCTGACGCACGCGATTAAGCACGTCAGCGATCTCCACCGAGGACACACCATAGCCGACCCGCAACGCAGCCAAGCCGTAGGCCTTGGAGAAGGTACGAGAAACCAGCAGATTTGGATGGCCAGCCAGATAATCAAGGCCATCCGGTAGCTCACTACCTTCGGCGTATTCGATATAGGCCTCATCCAAGACCACCAGCACATGCCCAGGCACACGAGCCAGGAAGTCGGCCAGTGCAGCCGGACCGAACCAGGTACCCGTCGGGTTATTTGGGTTGGCGATAAAGACAACCCGGGTATCGGCATCTATCGCCGCCAGCATAGCCTCAAGGTCATGCCCCCAATCCTTGGCCGGCACCACACGGCCTTCCGCACCCACTGCCTGGGTGGCGATGGGGTACACGGCAAAGGCGTGCTCGCTGAACACGGCATTCAAACCCGGCGCCAGATAGGCGCGGGCAACCAGCTCGAGGATGTCGTTGGAACCATTGCCCAGGGTGACTTGATTGACCTGCACGCCACAGCGAGTAGCGAGCCGGCTTTTCAGTGCAAAGCCATTGCCATCCGGGTAGCGGGTCAGTTCAGCCACAGCCTCGCGAATTGCCGCCAAGGCTTTCGGGCTGGGTCCTAGTGGGTTTTCGTTGCTGGCCAATTTGACGATTGTGGCCGGATCGAGATCCAACTCACGCGCCAACTCGTCAACCGGCTTCCCCGGGACGTAAGGCGAGAGTTTCTGCACGCCAGGCTGGGCCAGGGCGAGGAAGTCGCTGTTCATGGGCTCTCCTCAGAGAATCGCTTTGGGGTCAAAGAACGGCTTTCGGATAGGAACCCAGCACCTTCAGCGCTACCGCTTCCTGACTGATCTTCTCCAGCACATCCTTGATCAGCGGATCGCGGTGATGGCCGGCGAAGTCGATGAAGAACACATAGGTCCACTTGCCGCTGCGCGACGGACGAGTCTCGATCCGGGTCAGATCAATGCCATTGGCATGGAACGGCACCAACAACTCATGCAACGCACCCGGCTTGTTACGCATGGACGCAATGATCGAGGTCTTGTCGTCGCCGGTAGGCGGCACCTCCTGACTGCCGATGATCAAAAAGCGCGTGGAGTTATCCGGGCGATCTTCAATCTTCTCAGCCAGTTTGGTCAGGCCATACAGGCTCGCCGCCATATCACCGGCAATTGCCGCCGAGTTCCACTCGCTTTTCACCCGCTTGGCTGCATCGGCATTGCTGGAAACCGCCACGCGCTCGACATTCGGGTAATGCGCGTCCAGCCACTTACGGCACTGCGCCAATGACTGAGCATGGGAATAAATGCGCGTGATGCGATCGGTCTTGGTGGTATCGCCAACCAGCAGGTGATGGTGGATACGCAGCTCGACTTCGCCGCAGATGACCATGTCGTGCTCGAGGAAACTGTCCAACGTGTTGTTGACCGCACCCTCTGTGGAGTTCTCCACCGGCACCACGCCAAAGTTGACCGCACCCGCGGCCACTTCGCGGAACACTTCGTCGATCGCCGCCATTGGCACGCTGATCACCGCATGGCCGAAATGCTTCAGTGCGGCCGCTTGCGTAAAGGTGCCTTCAGGCCCGAGATAGGCAACCTTGAGCGGCTGCTCCAACGCCAGGCAAGAGGACATGATCTCGCGGAATAAGCGCGCCACCTCCTCATTGTCCAGCGGCCCCTTGTTGCGATCCATGATGTGCTTGAGCACCCATGCTTCCCGCTCGGGACGATAGAACACCGGCTTCTCGCCTTCCGGCAACGCCAGCATCTTCACCCGCGCGACTTCCTGAGCGCAGCTGGCACGATCACTGATCAGGTCGAGAATTTTCTCATCGAGGCTGTCAATACGTACCCGCAGGGCTTTCAGCTCTTGCTCGGACATTAGCCGTGCTCCTTCTCGAACTCCGCCATGTAGGCAACCAGAGCCTCCACCGC
>JBOICE010000158.1:0-7429 GCA_050739815.1 Pseudomonas sp.
CATTTTCGAGCGCTCGACCACGCAGGCGTGTTTTTCCGGCAGCTCTCCATTGGGCAGCAGGTTGTCGCCCGTGCTGGTCGGGATGTAGTAGCCATCCGGCCAGATGGCCGGACGCGGGTAATCGGGAAACAGCTCGCGCTCGAAGTAATAGCGGGAGTACGGGCCCATCGGATTGGCGCCCGTGCTGACGGCGTAGCACATGCCGTATTTGCCCTGCGGCTGGCCGGGTGCGGTCAGGGCACGGCGGAACAGCGGCATGACATAGAACCAGCGTCCGGCCAGCTGGTCGTAGCGGACCACCGCGTCACCGTTCGGTGCGCGCTCACACTCGCCGCCGAAACCGGAAAAGATCACGTTGGTCGAGATCGGACCGAACAGCACCGTGCCAGTCTTGTCGTAGACTTCGCCTTTGCGCGTGTAGATGGCAATGCGCGAGTTGACCGTTTCCACGACGTGATTGGGACCAACTGCCAGGCTGTTGTCCGATGGGTTGTTGCCGCCGCCTGTACCGTGTGGCCCGACCAGGCCGAAGCCGTGGCCATCAAAACTCTCGAGCAGCACCGCAGCAGGACGGCTGCCCTGGCGCGTCTGCTCGACGGCCGCGCTGCGCGTGTCGAAGGCAGGCGCTGGTGCCGCCGCGCTCTGCACAGCCAGTTCCGCTTCCGCACCAGGCGAAAGCCCGCAGCCCTCTTTGCAGTCCCGCGCTGCTACCGTGCCGGCTTTCACGAGCAGCGTGGAGAGCGGCGCGGAGACATCATAGGCCAGCGCGTGGCCCACCGAGGCACCGGTTGTGCCCGCGTGTGTTGGGCCGCCGCCCGCGCATCCGGCCAGAACTGCAACGAACAAGGCTGCCCCGGCGACCGGGCTGAACTTGATGGCCGTCCGTTTCACGGTGCCCCGCGCAATGATGAGTTTCTTTGACGTTCAGGTCATAGAATATCCAATCCCGAGGACACAGCAAGATGCGTCTGCGGCGATCTGCAGCTTCCAGAGCGAATTGAACGATCGCCTGGCCGGTGGCGTCGCGCCCGTGCCGGGTGCCGCGCAGGCCATCGGCGAATTGCGCAGCCACCGGTCGTGTCGTGTTGATTACCGGCTTCGAGCGCGCCACGACCAGCCACATCATGCGGGCGCTGGCCTGGGATACTCTGGTGGACGGTGTCGTGTGTTCGGATGAAGGGAAGGAAGGCCGGCCCGCACCCGATCTGATTCAGCGCGCGATGTTCATGGCAGAGGTGAAGGCTGCGGCGCGTGTGCTGGTAGCGGGTGACACCGTGGCGGATCTGCAGGCTGCAGCCCGTGCCGGTGCCGGATGGATCGTGGGCGTACTCAGTGGTGCACACAATCGTGCGCAACTGGAACGCCACGAACATTCTGTGTTGCTGCCGAGTATTGCGGAGCTGCCGGGCTGGCTGGCTGAACAATGAGCGGACGTGTACGGCAACGACTGGACTGCGTTCTGACTAAAGGGCGAACCTGAAGAGACGATGCCGCTCGCTCACGTACACGTCCTGACCATCTCGTTCAGGCTTCTTTGCGAATCTCGTTCTTGTTGACATCGAAGCTGACGCCCTTCATGCGCTTGACGCCATCATCCGTCTTCTTGTAAACCGTCTTGCGTGTGGGCTTGGAGCCGTCCTTATCCGACCAGAAGAATTGCGTTGGCGTGCCATCCTTCTTGAAGATCTGGGTTCTCGCCATGAGAGGATCCTTTCACAGTTGAGCGCACGCGCTCACACGAATTGGGCGGGTGATGCAGATGATACCCGGCATCGTTCTGCACGGTCCTGAAGCTGCTGCCTGATCGCTGCTGCGCCCACCCGGCGCGACCCCAGGACCCAGCCTGAGGCACGCCTGACGACCCGCGCAAACTCCTTCTCGCGCAAGGCGTGGGCTCAGCCGGCACGACCTCCGCCGAATCCGGCGCGGTTGCGGCTCTTATGCTTGCGCCGCGCGGCGTTCTTGTCCTTGAGTTTGCGTGCTTCACTGGGTTTCACAAAGAACCGCTTGCGCTTCATGTCCTTGAAGAGGCCGGAGCGCAAAAGCTTTCTGCGGAACTGTTTGAGCGCCCAGTCCAACCGGTCTGTTTCCGCGAGCTGAATCTCGATCACGAGGTTCCCTTCGTCGAGCCAAAAAAAAGAGACCCGGGCACCGGGTCTCTGAGGATACTCTGGGGATTTCGGGCTGCCAGAAGCTAGCGGACTTGACCGGAAAGTCAAATCGGCCGGCTATTTTCCGCCGCCGCTTCGGGCGAACGTGGCAACCCGCTTGGGACCATGCTGCCGGCGCTGATTCGCGCCCCGGCGCGCTTCCGCACTGGTGCGCTCCTGCTCCAAACGGTTGCCTTTGCGCTCACGGTTGGCGGCCGCACGTTTGCGTTCATCGGCCTTGTGCGATCGGATGGCCGCGATTCGTTGCGCCAGCGGCACCTCGAGATCTTCCCGTTTCACCTGCTGGTAATCGAAGCCCTTCAAAGTGCGCCGCTCGATGCGCTGGCCGAGTGAGCGCTCGATGGCCCGCACTTCATTCTCCTCATCGGGCGCAACCAGCGTGTAGGCATCGCCGGTGGCTTCTGCGCGTGCCGTGCGCCCCACGCGATGGATGTAATCATCGGGGGCTGCCGGCACATCGAAATTGATCACGTGGCTGAGTGCTTCCACATCGATGCCGCGTGCTACGATGTCGGTGGCCACGAGCAGCCGATAACGGCCGCTCTTGAAACCGCCCAGTGCCTCGGTGCGCTGGGTCTGGCTGCGGTTTCCGTGCATGCGCGCAGTGGCAAATCCCTGCCGCTCGAGCTTTTCGGCCAGGCGGTTGGCCCGGTGTTTCGTGCGACAGAATACGATGGCGTCGGCCACTGTGCCGCGCTTCAGCAGCTCGACCAGAAGGTCCACCTTGAGCCGGCTGTGCACGGGGTAAAGCGCCTGCGTGATGCCCTGCGCCGGTGCCGACTTGCGCTCCACGCTGATGCGCACCGGCCGCTGCAGCAATTCGCCCGACAGCTGCACGATGGCCGGCGGCAGGGTAGCCGAAAAAAACAGCGTCTGGCGCGCCCGCTGTGGCAGCGCGCGCAAGATGCGCCGGATGTCGGGCAGGAAGCCCATGTCGAGCATGCGGTCCGCTTCGTCCAGCACCAGCAGTTCGAGCGCCGGCATGCTGGCATAGTCCCGCTGCATGTGATCGAGCAGACGGCCGGGGGTAGCGACAATCAGGTCGGCACCTGTGCGCAAGGCCTGCTCCTGTGGCCGCATGCCCACGCCGCCGTAGACGGCCGCACAACGCAGGCGCGTGAATCTGGCCATCATGTTGAAGTGCTCCGCCACCTGCACAGCCAGCTCGCGGGTCGGCACCAGCACCAGCGCGCGTGTGCCGCGCGCCGGGCGCTCCAGCATCTGCTGCATAATGGGCAGCAGAAACGCTGCCGTCTTGCCGCTGCCCGTGCTGGCACAGGCCAGCACATCGCGGCCAGCCAGTCCAGGCGGAATCGCATCACGTTGCACAGCCGTTGGCTTGCTGAACTCGAGCTCGTTGATGGCACGCAGCAGCTCGCTGCGCAGACCCAGCCGGGCAAACCCTTCCGACCCTTCCAGCAAAATGCCGCCGTCGGCTTTTCCGTTTGTATTCATTGACCACTGCAATTGACGGATAAACAAAATCGTCCGCGGCGGCGCCTCCGAAGGCGCGTGCCACGGACGACTGCATGGACCGGATGGTCCAATTGACGTCTGAATCTAACACACCAGCACGATAATAGGGAGTGTCGGGTGTAACGGAGCAGCGGAACAGCAGCCTGATGCCCAATACTCCCGGTTTGCCCGGCAGGCATCCTTCTTGAATCCCCAGACTCCGCCCTGGCCCGACAACGGAGGTGAGTGCAGTGCGCTGGACCATCACTGCCATTGCCGCCCTGCTGTCTGCTGCATCGGTACAGGCGCAGGGTGTAAGCGTGTTTGCCCATTCGGGCTGTTCCCTTGCTCGTGGCGGCACGGGCGTGGCCGATCCCTGTCATGATGGCTCGGCCGTGTATTACAACCCGGCGAGTCTGGCCCTGCAGCCAGGCGCAGCGAGTCTCGGTGCGCTGGCACTCTTCACCAGCAACGAATTCAGATTCCCCGGCGGGCGGAGCGTCGACGGCGAGCAGCCGGTCGAGTGGGCGCCGCACCTCTGGTTCGCTGCGCGAGGTGGCCCGCGCGTTGGGCTGGGTCTGGGCATCTGGGCACCGTATGGCTTGAGCACCAAATGGCCGCTCGATTTTGAAGGCCGCTTTGTTGGTTACGACAACACACTGCGCGGCATCTACATCCAGCCCACGGCCGCCTATGATGTGATTCCCGGTCGCCTGGCGATCGGTGCGGGCATCGACTTCGTGAGAGGCTCGGTCGAGATCCACCGTCGAGTCGATCTGGCCGCCACGAACATCCCGGGCACAAACACACCTTTCAGCGCACTCGGTGTTCTGCGCGGCACGGACTTCATTGATGCCACTGTCGATGTCGATGACTGGACGACCACGTTCAATGCTGGAGTTCAGGTGCGCGCGTCGGAGCGCTGGTCGATCGGCGTGCGCTACCTGCATACGGCAAATCTCGATCTGGAAGGCGATGCCGAGTTCAATCAGCTCCCGACCGGCATCCTGCTGCCACCCGGCAACCCGCTCGGCCTGCCGGCAGGGACGCCCCTCGATGCCGTACTGGCCACGCAGTTCCTGCCCAATGCAGCGCTGAGCGAGCAGCGCCTGGAAACCGCCATCACGCTGCCCAACCAGCTCGTTGCCGGTGTGCGCTACCAGGTCACACAAAAAGTTGGACTGCTGCTCGATTACCAGTGGACCGGCTGGTCACAGTTCGATGAAGCGCGGCTCAATTTTGCCCGCGCGCCGACGGACACACTGTTTCTGGACTTCGACAACACCAGCACCGTGCGTTTCGGCACCGACATCACAGCCAGCGATCGCTGGGATGTGCGCACCGGCATCGTCTGGAACGAAGCAGCATCACCCGACTTGAGCGTGACACCACTGCTGGCGGAAGGCGAGCGGCTCACCTTATCGGCCGGCGCCGGCTATCGCATTGGCCGCCGTTTCTCGGCGAACGCCGGCCTCGAGCTCGTGTTCCAGGAAGAGCGGCCGGGCATCGTGCGGCCGCGTACCACGCGCGCACTGGGCGCCGACGATCTGATTGCCGGCGACTACAAGGGCAGCGCCGTGGTATTGGCACTCACCATGAGTTACCGGCTGCCCGATATGCGCTGGTTGTGGAGCACTGAGGCCACCACCGATCGCTAGTCCCGACCCCAGCGGACTACCACCACGCTCAGCTGAACGTGGTGGTGGTCCGTCGAACCGTACAGCCTGTCCCACCTGCCTTGCGAGCCAGCACCTGGATGTGAATTAGTCAGGCCGCATCCCGCACGAACCCGGAGACAAAATGTCCAGACTCGCTGGCCGTACAGCGCGCGCCGTGTTGGGCACACTATTGCTCCTGGCCGGCCGCTCGGCAGCAGCACAGGACAATGCCTGGCCGCGCTCCACACCCGAAGCGCAGGGCCTGACCAGTGCGCCGTTCAGCGCGTTGATCGCACGCATCCGCAACGGCGACTTCGGCAACGTCGACCGGCTGGTGGTCGTAAAAAACGGCACGCTCGTGCTCAGCGAACGTTTCGCCCACGACTACCAGGCCATCAGCCGGGGCAAGAAAACGCCCATCGGTTGCGGCATCGACGCGTGCACCGACTCGGCCGAGCTGCACCACTTCAACTACCTGCACCCCAACTGGCATCCGTTTTATCAGGGCCGGCCCGTGCACACGCTGCAGTCCGTCACCAAGTCGGTCTCTGCCACGGTGATTGGTGCCGCGCTGCACAGGCGGGACATCGCCGGCATCAACACAGCGCTGCTCTCGTACTTCACGGGCTACGACCTGTCACGGGTGGATGCGCGCTTGCGCAAGGCGACGCTGGCCGATCTGCTGACCATGCGTTCCGGCATTGAATGGCACGAGCAGGACCGTCCGCTCGATGAAACGAATACCACGTTGCAGCTCGAGCGCAGCCGCGACTGGATCCGCTTCACACTCGATCAGCCGATGGATGCCGAGCCGGGCACGAAGTGGGTCTACAACAGCGGCGGCAGCCAGCTCATGTCCGAGATCGTGCGCAAAGCCAGCGGCCAGCACATCGACAAGTACGCCGAAACACATCTGTTCGGACCGCTCGGCATTCGTGACTACCACTGGAAGAAAACGCCGACCGGTCATCCCGACACCGAAGGCGGACTCTATCTCGAAGCGGAAGACCTGGCGCGCATCGGCCAGCTCTATCTGAACGATGGGGTCTGGAAAGGCCGACGCATCCTGGCACCGGGCTGGGCCAGGGAGGCTACCACGCGTCACGTCGATCGCGTCAGCGCCGGCGGCCCCGGTTACGGCTATCAATGGTGGCGCATGGATCGCCAGGACACCGAGGTCTGGGCCGGCAACGGTTTCGGCGGCCAGTTCCTGCTCATCCTGCCACAGCACAACATCGTCGCCGTAGTGAATAGCTGGAATGTTTTTGGTGCACGCATAAACGGAATTGCCGGGCCGCTGATTGAGACGCTGGTTTCAGCCACAAACACACATTGAGAACTGCCGGACTCTAAACTGCGGAACCGAAACTGCGGCACTTGAACCTGCGCAACCAAAGACTTCGGAACTTCAACTTCAGAAAGTTGAAGTTCCGAAGTCTTTAGTTGCGTCCTTGAAGTTCCGACCTTGCTGTTCCGCCTCATGAAATCCGCCTCAGGGCTGTTGTTGGCGGCAGCTATCAACAACCGGGCAAATGTGTTAAGTTTATCTGCAGCGCCTGAACCCTAATTTTCCTGTGTGTGCCGGGCAAATTACACACGCCGACAATACCCACCTGAATGGCAACCGAGATAGACGGGCTGGCAGGGTATGCCGCCCGTGTCTCCGGACCGCGGAAAGGTCCCGAATGACTTACTCTGGCAACGCGAAACGCATCCGACCTGAAGATTTGCGGGTGGCGGATGGCGCCCAGCCGTTATGGCCGAGGGGCACCGAGCTCGTACCCGTAGTTGGTGATCGCGTGTATTGCACGGCCGGTCTGGCCGAGGTCAAGCGGCTCCTGGGCAAGGCCACTGACGGCACGCGCATTCTCGAGCTGAAGTTGATGGATGTGGTCGCCGCGCCTTTTTTCGCCGCCGCCTCCAATGTCCTCGTGGCGCCGCGCAGCGCCATCTGACGCAAACGAAAAGCCGGTCACGCCTCACATTGGACGTGACCGGCTTCTCTGACCACTGCAGGCCGTTTTAGCGGCTGCGCGTCACGTTCTCGGCCGAGGGCCCCTTGGTGCCCTGTACAACGTCGAACTCGACCCGCTCTCCTTCGGCCAGGGTCTTGAACCCGTTGCCCGAAATCGCGCTGTGGTGCAC